>NZ_LZMJ01000038.1:0-145730 GCF_001665495.1 Rhodococcus sp. 852002-51564_SCH6189132-a | reverse complement strand
AGGGCGGTGTGCAGCACCGCCCGATCCTCGGTGACGTTGATGTGCGCACCCGAGAGCATCGCCTCCCGAGCCGCGGCGATCCCCGCGGTGTCGGCGAGCTCGAGCAGGGCTTGCACGACCGGGGTGTCGAGGCGTTGTTTGCTGAAATCGATCACCAGATCCCCGGCAGGGACCGTCAACGCCGAGACCCTGTCGGGTTCGGTGGTGAACAACTGCCGCAGCGACACCGATTCGAGCCGGTCGCGATGGTCTTCCAGAGCTTTCCACGGTGCCGTTGCGGTTACGTCGCTCATGTCGTCGACAGTAGTGCGCCCCGACACGGTGCGCCCGGTGTGCAACTGGGCCCCGGTGTGTGACGAAGGGATCCCTCGGTTTCCCACAGCGAGCGACCGCGACGCGCATGATGGGGCATATGGATGCTGCAGAACTGATTCGGTCCGTCCCCACCGACCTGTTCCTCGGCGGTGAGTGGGTGGCGGCCGAGAACGGAGCCACCTTCGGAGTCCACGATCCCGCGACCGGTGACGAACTCACCCGTGTCGCCGATGCCGCGCCCGGTGATGCCTTGCGGGCCCTCGACGCGGCCGTCGCGGCCGGTCCGGAATGGGCTGCGACCCCGCCGCGAGAACGCGCCGAACTGTTGCGGACGGTGTGGCGGAAGATCACCGAACGCGCCGACGACTTCGCGCTGCTCATGACACTCGAGATGGGTAAGGCACTACCGGAGAGCCGATCGGAGGTGACCTACGGCGCCGAATTTCTGCGATGGTTCTCCGAGGAGGCGGTCCGCATCGCCGGTCGCTACACGCCCGCCCCTGCCGGCACCGGTCGCGTTCTCGTGACGAAACAACCCGTCGGTCCCTGCCTGGCCATCACACCGTGGAACTTCCCGCTCGCGATGGGAACCCGCAAGATCGGTCCCGCCCTCGCGGCGGGATGCACGATCATCGTCAAGCCCGCGTCCGAGACGCCCCTCACGATCCAGCTGCTCGCGCAGCTCTTCGACGAGGCAGGACTACCCAAGGGTGTCCTGTCGGTGCTCCCGTCCTCACATGCCGGTGAGGTCACCGGGCCGCTCCTCGAGGATCCCCGGCTGCGCAAGCTCACCTTCACCGGCTCCACCGAGGTCGGGCGCATGCTCGCCGAGAAGGCCGGTCGTTCGCTGCTGCGCACCTCGCTCGAGCTCGGAGGCAACGCGCCGTTCGTCGTCTTCGAGGACGCCGACCTCGACGCCGCGGTCGAGGGCGCGGTGGCAGCCAAGCTGCGCAACGGGGGAGAGGCCTGCACGGCCGCGAACCGCTTCCACGTCCACAACTCGGTGCGCGACGCCTTCGTCGCCAAGCTCACCGAACGCATGGCGTCGTACAAGCTCGGGCCGGGAACGGACCCCGACGCGACGCTGGGCCCCCTGGTCAACGAGAACCAGAAGAAGACCGTGATCGAACTCGTGCAGGACGCGGTGTCGGCGGGTGCCTCGGTGCGCCTGGGCGGTGAACCCGCGGACGGACCGGGATGGTTCTACCCGGCCACCGTGCTCGACGACGTGCCGAAGCAGGCCCGCATCCTGCAGGAAGAGGTCTTCGGGCCGGTCGCGGCCGTCACCGGCTTCGACACCGAGGAGGAAGCCCTCGCGGCGGCGAACGATACCCGCTACGGGCTCGCTGCCTACATCTTCACGCGCGACCTCGACCGGGCCCTGCGCGTGTCGCATGCGCTCGAAACGGGCATCGTCGGTGTGAACCGCGGTGTCGTCTCGGATGTCGCGGCCCCCTTCGGCGGAATCAAGGATTCCGGGCTGGGACGCGAGGGCGGTACCGAAGGCATCGAGGAATTCCTCGAAACCAAGTACATCGCCCTGCAGTAGGGAACTCGGCGATGGCCGGGACGGCCTCGCCGTCAGTGACGCGGACGGCCTCGCCGTCAGTGACCCAGGCGGCCACGCCCGAGGCGGAGCAGCAGCATCGCCAGGGTGTGGCCTTCCTGGCCCAACTCGCTGAACCGCTCGAGGACCTTCATCTCGCGGCTGTGCACGAGACGGGTACCGCCGGACGCCATGCGGGTGCGCCCGATCATGCGGGAGACCTCGGTGCGGCGCTTGACCGCGGCCAGGATCTCGGCGTCGAGACGATCGATCTCCTTGCGGAGCTCCTCGATCTCGGCCTCGGTGGGCACTGCGGTGTCGTCGGTCGCGGCCGGTGTTCCGGCGTTCGCCTGGTCCGGCTCGCCGGAAAGGGAAGAATCGATGTGCGTGCTCATGTCGTCTCCTCGCATCTGCTCTGAAGGATCGCCCGTATGGGAGCGGCTGTTACCGGTATCGGGTCGGGCCGGCAGTCGGGAATCGACAGCGACAACCGGAACTCGATCCGAGCCTGCAAAGGACAGAAGACATGGTCTCCAGTTTGCCACTCACCATGTAGGCCCTGCCACTCGGCTTGATCGACTGTGCGGTCCGGATCCGTTGTCCGAACGGTCCGGTAGTTTGGTGAAACGATGAACACTCCCGTCGCGCTCGCAAACTCCCGCCCCGGATCCGATGCTCTTCTCGAAGGGCTCAATCCGCAGCAGCGGGAAGCGGTCACGCACGAAGGAGCCCCGCTGCTGATCGTCGCGGGCGCGGGCTCCGGCAAGACTGCGGTGCTCACGCGTCGCATCGCCTATCTGCTGGCCGAGCGCGGCGTCGTCCCTGGTCAGGTGCTCGCCATCACGTTCACCAACAAGGCCGCCGCCGAGATGCGCGAGCGGGTGGCGGCTCTGGTGGGGCCGCGCGCGAATGCGATGTGGGTCTCGACCTTCCACTCGAGCTGCGTCCGGATCCTGCGCGCGCAGGCGGGTCTGCTGCAGGGCATGAATTCGAATTTCACGATCTACGACGCCGACGATTCCCGTCGTCTGCTCACGATGATCGCGAAGGATCTCGAACTCGACAGCAAGAAGTACTCCGCCCGGCTGCTGTCCACACAGATCTCGAACCTGAAGAACGAACTGATCGGGCCGGAAGAAGCCGCCCACGAGGCGGAGACCGATTCGGCGGCCACCGAACTCACCCGCGTCGTCGCTCGGGTCTACGCGCACTACCAGCAGCGCCTGCGCACGGCGAACGCCTTCGACTTCGACGACCTCATCGGCGAGACGGTGGCGCTGCTGCAGGCTCATCCGCAGGTCGCCGAGTACTACCGGCGCCGGTTCCGTCACGTCCTGGTCGACGAGTACCAGGACACCAACCACGCGCAGTACGTGCTGGTGCGCACCCTCGTGGGCGATCCGGAGGAGGAATCCGCCGTCCCCCCGAGCGAACTGTGCGTGGTGGGCGACGCCGACCAGTCGATCTACGCCTTCCGCGGCGCCACGATCCGCAACATCGAGGAGTTCGAGCGCGACTATCCGCAGGCGCGCACGATCCTGCTCGAACAGAATTACCGCTCCACCCAGAACATCTTGTCGGCAGCCAATTCCGTCATCTCCAAGAACACGGGTCGCCGCGAGAAGCGGCTGTGGACCGATTCGGGTGAGGGCGAACTCATCACCGGCTACGTCGCCGACAACGAGCACGACGAGGCGCGGTTCGTCGCCGCCGAGATCGACCGGCTCGTCGACGGCGGCGACACCACCTACTCCGACATCGCGGTGTTCTACCGCACCAACAATGCCTCCCGCGCGTTCGAGGACGTCTTCATCCGGCACGGTGTGCCCTACAAGGTCGTCGGCGGTGTGCGGTTCTACGAGCGCAAGGAGGTGCGCGACGTCGTTGCGTACCTGAAGGTGCTCGACAACCCCGACGACACGGTGAGCCTGCGCCGCATCCTCAACACCCCTCGCCGCGGTATCGGCGATCGTGCCGAGGCGTGCGTGGCGGTGCACGCCGAGCGGCTCGGTGTGAGCTTCGGGCAGGCCCTCGCCGACGCCGCGGCCGGCAAGGTCGCGCTGCTGAACACGCGGGCGCAGAAGGCGATCGCCGGTTTCGTCGAGATGATGGACGGCCTGCGGGCGATGCTCGTCGCGAGCGACGCCGACGGCAACGACATGGTGGACATCGGCGACGTCGTCGAGGCGATCCTCGATCGCACCGGATACAGCGCCGAGTTGTCGGCGAGCGACGACCCGCAGGACGGCGCCCGTCTCGACAACCTCCACGAACTCGTCAGCGTGGCAAGGGAATTCAGTGCCGACGTCCGTAACGCGGCCGGGATCGTCGACGACGAACGTGAAGAGGGGGATCCCGAACCAGGATCGCTCGCGGCGTTCCTCGAGAAGGTCTCGCTCGTCGCCGACGCCGACCAGATCCCGGAGAACGAGGCCGGTGTGGTCACGCTGATGACGTTGCACACCGCGAAGGGCCTCGAGTTCCCGGTTGTGTTCGTCACCGGTTGGGAGGACGGCCAGTTCCCGCACATGCGTGCCCTCGGCGATCCGGCCGAGCTGTCCGAGGAACGGCGACTCGCGTATGTCGGCATCACGCGCGCCCGGCGTCGTCTCTACCTCACGCGGGCCGTACTGCGTTCGTCCTGGGGGCAGCCGCTCACCAATCCGGAATCTCGTTTCCTGCAAGAGATTCCGCAGCACCTCATCGACTGGCGACGCCTCGAGCCCACGCCCGCCCGTGGTCAGGCGATCGGCTCGGGCACCGGTTCACGGTTCGGTGCGGGCGAGCGGCGCGGATCCTCGGGAACACCGAGTTTCGGTGCGGCGCGCGGACGCAACAACCACTTGGTGCTCGACGTCGGCGACCGCGTCAGCCACGACAAGTACGGTCTCGGAACGGTTCTCGAAACTCGGGGCTCGGGCCCCACGGCCACCGTCGTGATCGACTTCGGCAGTGCCGGCAAGGTGCGGTTGATGCTCGTCGGCGGTGTGCCGATGATCAAACTGTGATGCCCTGAAAGCCTGTGTCAGGCGCGGATTCGCACGAAAGAACGGGTCCGCGCCGAAGCGGGAAAGAGGGCGGAACGGGACGCACGCCGAACGTACGGCGGCGAGGTCGGTCAGTCGCGCTGGATGCCGAGGGCGATACCTCGGGTGGCGAGCCACGGGACGGGATCGATCTTGTCGACGCCGTTGAGGTGCACCTCGAAGTGCAGGTGCGGGCCGGTGGAGAAGCCGCGGTTGCCCATGGTGGCGATCTGGTCGCCGGCCATGACGTGTTGACCCACGGTCACCAGGGACTGGTCGATGTGCCCGTACACGGTGATGGTGCCGTCGGCGTGGAGGAGGCGGACCCACATGCCGAAGCCGGAAGCCGGGCCGGAATCGATGACCTCACCGTCGGCGACCGCGAGGATCGGGGTGCCGATGGGGCCTGCGATGTCGACGCCGGCGTGGAGGGTGCCCCAGCGTGCGCCGAAGTTCGAGGTGAACGACCCCGCGGCGGGGAGGACGAACAGCGGGCGACGGGCCGCGGCCTCGCGCGCAGCGCGTTCCTCGCTGAATCGCTGGCCCTTGGCCAGGAGATTCGAGAACTGCGACAGGTCGTTCGGGTCGGCGATGTTGAGCACCTGCGGGGCCTGCGACGGCTCGGCGTCGGCGCTCGGCGCGAACTGCGCGGCCTGCGGCACTGCGGTGGCCGTGATGATCGAGGAATCGGCTTCGCCGGCGGCGAGAGCGACCTCGGAGTGCTCGGTGTTCTGTCCCGGACCACCATTGGCTGCGGCCTGGCCCGCGGCGACCACGGCGCCTGCGGCGACCGCGAAGACTGCGGCGCGGCCCTTGAGGGCAGTGGGGGGAGTGGGAAGTCGATGGGCTCCACCGCGGGATGCGGGAGCGGTGACGTCGGTGCTCTCGTCGCGACGATCCTGCGCGAAGCGGTCGTCGCGGACGGCGTGGCCGAAGGAGTCGGAGTAGTAGGTGGGCTCGGAACCGGGGCCGGTGTTACGGAAGTCCATCGTGGCGGCTTCCCAGGCATTCCAGTCTTCGGGTGCCGATTCGGGACGGCGGGTTCGGCTCTCGGCACTCGGGTTACCAGAGCGCATCGCCATCCTCCGTTCGTGACCTCATCGTTACTTCGACCAGGCGACGGTAACGAAGTGATCGCGGGGGTGGCAAGCCGTAGTTCGTCCGGCGGACGTTATGTGAGTGGCATCACAGTGCAAACCGGGGCAAATTGGGACATGCCCCAGCGGCCGGAGTTCCAAACACTGTTTTCCGACACGTCACGAGTCTGTTGCATCGCGGCAGCGTGGGATCCGGTGTCGGGGAGCGAGTGGGTACCTGTCATTCTGAACCGAGTGCTCCGCTCGAACGTGGCGCCCGCCACGTCCCGGGAGGGGAACTGCGAAGTCGTTCCCGGACCTACGCGCGCGTGACCTGTGCCACATGGGACTGCCGCGCGTGATCCGCGGCCCGGCCGAGAAACTAGAGTCCGAAACGACCCGCTCGATACCCCGGAGCGGGCGTGAACGCAGACGAGACGGTGAGCAGATGGATCTCTTCGAATATCAGGCGAAGGAACTCTTCGCCAAGCATGACGTGCCGACGTCGGCCGGCCGTGTTACCGACACTGTCGCCGGTGCCCGCGAGATCGCGGAGGAAATCGGCAAGCCGGTCATGGTCAAGGCCCAGGTCAAGGTCGGCGGCCGCGGCAAGGCCGGTGGCGTGAAGTACGCCGCCACCGCAGACGACGCGCAGACCCACGCCGAGAACATCCTCGGGCTCGACATCAAGGGTCACATCGTCAAGAAGCTCCTGGTCGCCGAGGCCAGCGACATCGCGGAGGAGTACTACATCTCCTTCCTGCTCGACCGCACCAACCGCACCTACCTGGCCATGTGCTCGGTCGAGGGCGGCATGGAGATCGAAGAGGTCGCCGCCACCAAGCCGGAGCGCCTCGCCAAGGTCCCCGTCGACGCCGTCAAGGGTGTCGACCTCGCGTTCGCGCGCGAGATCGCCGAGAAGGGCCACCTGCCCGCCGAGGTCCTCGACGCCGCAGCCGTGACCATCCAGAAGCTGTGGGAGGTCTTCGTCAAGGAAGACGCTCTTCTCGTGGAGGTCAACCCCCTCGTCCGTACCCCGGACGACCAGATCCTCGCCCTCGACGGCAAGGTCACCCTGGATGCCAACGCCGACTTCCGTCAGCCCGGCCACGCCGAGTTCGAGGACAAGGACGCCACGGATCCCCTCGAGCTCAAGGCCAAGGAGAACGACCTCAACTACGTCAAGCTCGACGGCGAGGTCGGAATCATCGGTAACGGCGCCGGCCTGGTCATGTCGACCCTCGACGTCGTCGCCTACGCAGGCGAGAAGCACGGCGGCGTCAAGCCCGCCAACTTCCTCGACATCGGTGGCGGCGCCTCCGCGGCCGTCATGGCTGCCGGTCTCGACGTCATCCTGAACGACGCTCAGGTCAAGAGCGTGTTCGTCAACGTCTTCGGTGGCATCACCGCGTGCGACGCGGTCGCGAACGGCATCGTCAAGGCCCTCGAGATCCTCGGCGACGAGGCCAACAAGCCGCTGGTCGTCCGCCTCGACGGCAACAACGTCGACGAAGGTCGCCGCATCCTCGCCGAGGCCAACCACCCGCTGGTCACGGTCGTCGCCACCATGGACGAGGCTGCCGACAAGGCGGCCGAACTCGCCTTCGCAGCGAAGTAAAGGGACACACAGAACAATGGCAATCTTCCTTACCAAGGATTCCAAGGTCATCGTCCAGGGCATCACCGGCGGCGAGGGCACCAAGCACACCGCGCTCATGCTCAAGGCCGGCACCCAGGTCGTCGGCGGCGTGAACGCCCGCAAGGCCGGCACGACGGTCTCGCACACCGACAAGGACGGCAACCCGGTCGAGCTCCCCGTCTTCGGCTCCGTCGCCGAGGCCATGAAGGAGACCGGCGCCGACGTCTCGATCGCGTTCGTTCCCCCGGCCTTCTCGAAGGACGCCATCGTCGAGGCCATCGACGCGGAGATCCCGCTGCTCGTGGTCATCACCGAGGGCATCCCGGTGCAGGACTCCGCCTACGCTTGGGCCTACAACGTCCAGAAGGGCAACAAGACCCGCATCATCGGCCCCAACTGCCCCGGCATCATCACCCCGGGTGAGGCGCTCGTCGGCATCACCCCGGCGAACATCGCCGGCAAGGGTCCGGTCGGCCTCGTCTCGAAGTCGGGCACCCTGACCTACCAGATGATGTTCGAGCTGCGCGAGTACGGCTTCTCGACCGCCATCGGCATCGGCGGCGACCCGGTCATCGGCACCACCCACATCGACGCCATCGAGGCGTTCGAGAAGGACCCGGAGACCAAGGTCATCGTCATGATCGGCGAGATCGGCGGCGACGCCGAGGAGCGCGCGGCCGATTACATCAAGGCCAACGTGACCAAGCCCGTCGTCGGCTACGTCGCAGGCTTCACCGCTCCCGAGGGCAAGACCATGGGCCACGCCGGCGCCATCGTCTCGGGCTCCTCGGGCACCGCTCAGGCCAAGAAGGACGCTCTCGAGGCGGCCGGCGTGAAGGTCGGCAAGACGCCGTCCGAGACCGCTGCGCTCGCTCGCGAGATCCTGCAGTCGCTCTGACAGCAGCGTCGCCTTCCGTGCGCGCCTTCCGGTGGCGTTCCGCCATCGGAAGGCGCGCACGCGCCGTTTCAGGAGTCGATCCAGTCGACTCCCGCGGGTTCGAGTTCGCCCGCCCCGGACGTCAGTGACGCCACCCAGCCCTCCAGTTCGCTCCGCTCGCGCCCCGCGACGGTGAGGACCACCCGGTCCGCATAGGCCACGTCGAGCACCGCGACCCCGCGGCCGCGCAGTTCCGCCTCCACGCGACCCGCTTCGCCGTGATCGATCGCGAGGGTGAACTTCTCCTGCTGCCTGCGCTCGACGAGGGGCGCCTCGTCCAAGGCCGTCGCGACCGCACCCGAGTACGCGCGCACCAGCCCGCCCGCGCCGAGCTTGATCCCTCCGAACCATCGGGTTACCACCACCGCGACGTTCACCAGATCCCGGTGGTGCAGGACCTGCAGCATCGGGATGCCGGCCGTGCCGCCCGGCTCCCCGTCGTCGCTCGACCGCTCGGCACGCGCCGACGGGTCGTCGCCCACCACGAACGCCCAGCAGTGGTGTCGGGCATCGGGATACAGTCGGCGTTGTTCGTCGACGAAGGCGAGCGCGGCGTCGGCCGTGTCGACACGACGAACCGCGGCGAGGAAACGCGAGTGCTTCACCTCCGTCTCGACCACGACGTCGGGACCCGGGGCGAGAGTGTGCGGCATGGACCCCATTCTCTCGGGTAGTCCCTAGGCTGTTGACTGCAGGACGAGTGACCGACACATACCGATCGACGGCAGGAGAATCGATGACATTCCCCGCAGGCGCATCCGCCCAGAGCAAGGTGGTGCCGTTGTTGCTGCCACTCGCGGTGGCCGTGCTCGGTGCCGTGAACTTCCTCCTCGGCCTCACGCCCTTCGTGAACATCACCTTCGGCTCGCAGGTGGCGCTCACGTCCTTCGATTTCGGCTTCGCCGTCGTGCCGCTGGCTTTCCTGCTCTTCGGCGGTGTGAGCGCGGCGCTGTCGCTGCTCCCCGGCCAGGACCTGCGTGCGGTGGTCGTCGCGGCGTCGGGCGTCGGTTTCGTGACATCCCTGTTCCAGCTCTTCCATCTGCCCGAGGACACCGGGATCGCGTGGGGCGGCGTGACGATCCTCGTCCTCGGTTTCCTGCAGTTCGCGCTGGCGCTCGTCGCATTGCTGTTCGGCCTCGGCATCCTCGTGTCCGGCCGGTCGGGTGAGCGGAGTTCCTTCGGGTCGCCGCAGAGCGCCGGGCAGTACCAGGGATTCGGGCCCGGTGCGGGAACCGGTGAGCCCCAGGGCTCCGGTTCGCCGCAGGGTTACGGCCCGCAGGGATACGGCCAGCCCTACGGCTCGCAGCAGGGAGCCGTAGGCGGGCAGTCCCAGTTCGGTGCGCCGCATCCCGGACACCAGGCGTATCCCGGACAGCAGACGTCGGGGGAGTACTCCGGCGCGCAGCAGTATTCGGGGTCGCAGCAGTACGGCGGGTCCCAGCAGTATCCGGGCGCCCAGCAGTACGGCGGGCAGCAGTACAGCGGAGCCCAGCAGTTCCCCGGTTCCCAGCAGTTCCCGGGCGCTCAGCAGTTCCCGGGCGCTCAGCAGTTCCCGGGCGCTCAGCAGTACGGCGGGGGAGCACAGTATTCCGGTGCCCAGCAGTACGGCGCCGGCCAGCAGTACACGGGTGCGCAGCCGACCCAGCAGTACCCGGTCCAGGAACCGCACGGCGCTCAGGACTCGACGGACCACACCGACACCCGGGCGGACGGCCCAGCCACCCGGGCGGACGGCACAGTGTCCGACGACGACACGACGGGCACGGAACGTCGCGAGGAGACCGGGACCACTGCGACCGGCGACCAGGACGCCACGCAGGCCTTCCGCGCACCGGACGACCAGCGGTGATCGGCGCGCCTGACACCACGATCGCCGTGTCGGTGACACTCTCGAACCGATGACTTCGACGCTCGGCCGGTCCACCCGGCACGTTCCAACCGACGACGACAGCCTGGACCCGGAGCGGTTTCGCATCCTGCTCGGCACCGCCGCCCGCGTTCCGGCGGTGACGCTCGCCGTCGTGGCCACCATCGTGGTGACGACGATGGTCGTCGCCAACAGCGACCTCACCGGCATCTACGCTGCGATCGCCGGCACGTGGCTCGCACTGCACCAGGTGACGCTCACGATCGACGGCACGTCGCTCGGTGTGCTGCCGCTGCTGCCCACCGCGGTCCTGGTGTGGCAGGCGGCGCGCGGGTGCGCGTCCGCGGCCGACGCGCTCGTCGAGAACAGTGGGTACGCCCTCGACCGTCAGGATGTCTCGCGCATCACCGTCGCCGTCCTCGCCGGCCCGCTACTGGTGACCGCGGCGTCGCTGATCGTGTTGCAGGATGCGGCGAGCGTGCTGCCGGTGACGCCTCCGAATGCAGCTGCCGCGCTCGCGTGGGTCACCGGCATCTACCTGGTCGCGGCTCTCATCGGTATCGGCTCCCGTGTGTGGAAGCCGCTGGTGCGCTACTACTCGGCTCCCGATTGGCTCGTGCTCGCCTTCCGTCCGGCACTGCGGGTGCTGCTGGGGATGTTCGCCCTCGGTGGGGTGGTGGTCGTCGCCGGACTGTTGTGGTCGTGGAACGTCGTCGGTGAACTGCTCGCGCGCGGGGATCACTGGACCGGCGTGCTGGGGCTGACGGTGATGTCGATCCTGTACCTGCCCAACGTCATCATCGGTGCCGCGGCCGTTCTGGCGGGCAGCACCGTGCACTTCGGCGACATCCACCTGAGCCTGTTCGAGGCGACGGGCGGTGACCTCCCGGCGCTGCCGGTGCTTGCGGCGGTCCCCTCGGGTCCGGCCGCAGCGTTCTGGCCGGTGCTGCTGGCCGTTCCGGCGACGATCGGTGCGCTGCTCGGACGTTTCGCCGCGCAGCGAACCCTGCAGGCGAAGGCCGACGGTGCCCCGGTGGGCAGCGCCGACGCTTCATGGACGGTGCTCGCTGCCGCAGCGGGCGCCGGACTCGTCACGGCGCTGGCGACCTGGGTCGCGGGCGGCCCGCTCGGCGTCTTCGGCACGGTCGGCGCCAACTGGTGGCTCGCCGGCATCCTCGTCTTCGCCTGGTCGGGCCTGCTCGGCATCATCACGGCGCAGCTGCTCGTGTGGCGCGAAGGACGATTGGCCGCGGTGGCACTGCGCGCCGACACCGAGGTGGACGAGGAGACCTCGGAGGATGCGGCGGACGCGGCCGAGGCCGACGACGCCGCTGATGCAGGAGCCGACGGAGAACTCGAGGCGGCCGAGAGCGAGACCTCGGCACTCGAAGCTCCTGTGGCCGAGGACACCACCGCCGCCGAGCGTGAGGTCGCAGAAGTCGACGGGGACGAAGCCGCTGCAGTCGACGAGGGCGAGGCTGCCGAGGACGACGCGGAGAGCCTCGAAGAGGATGCGGACGCCGACGACGTCATCGACGCCGAGGTGGTCGAGGTCGTCGACGAGGATGATGCCGAGGACGACGACGAGCCCGACAAGGAGGTCGCGAACGAGGCCGAAAAGGGCGCCGACTAGGCTCTCCTACGGCCGGTCGATCGGCCGACCCACCTCGACTTCACAGGAGTGGACCCTGACTGCCTCGCGTGACCAGCTGCCGCCCACCGCGCCGGCGCGGCTCGTCGTCCTCGCTTCGGGCACGGGCAGCCTCTTGCGTTCGCTGCTCGACGCCACCCGGACCGACGGATATCCCGCGACAGTCGTCGCTGTCGGTGTCGACCGCGAATGCCCCGCCGAAGGGCACGCCGCCGACGAAGGGATCCCCTCGTTCCGCGTCGCGTTGCGCGACTTCGAGGACCGCACCGCGTGGGACCGCGCGCTGACCGACGCGGTCGCCGCCCACGAACCCGACCTCGTGGTGTCCGCAGGCTTCATGAAGATCCTGGGTTCGGCGTTCCTGGAACGGTTCGCCGGCCGCATCATCAACACTCATCCCGCGCTGCTGCCGTCGTTCCCCGGCGCGCACGCCGTCGCCGACGCCCTGGCCTACGGCGTCAAGGTCACCGGTTCGACGGTGCATCTCGTCGACGGGGGAGTCGACACCGGACCGATCCTCGCGCAGGAATCCGTGCAGGTGCTCGACGACGACGACGAGGACGCCCTGCACGAGCGCATCAAGGTTGTGGAGCGGCGGCTGCTGGCCGAGATGGTCGCCGCCGTCGCCACCCGTGGAGTTGTTTCCGATGGACGAAAGGCCGTGATCCCCGGTGACCGAACGTAAGACTGTGCGCCGCGCGCTGGTCAGCGTGTACGACAAGAGCGGGCTGGTGGAGCTGGCGACAGGGCTCCACGCGGCAGGTGTCGAGCTGGTCTCGACCGGCTCCACGGCCAAGACCATCGCCGACGCAGGCGTGCCGGTGACGAAGGTCGAGGAACTGACCGGCTTCCCCGAGTGCCTCGAGGGCCGGGTGAAGACCCTGCACCCGCGCGTGCACGCCGGCATCCTCGCCGACACCCGCAAGCAGGACCACCTCGATCAGATCGCCGATCTGGGCATCGAGGCGTTCGAACTCGTCGTCGTGAACCTCTACCCGTTCACGCAGACGGTCGCCTCGGGTGCGAGCCCCGACGAGTGCGTCGAGCAGATCGACATCGGTGGCCCGTCGATGGTGCGTGCCGCGGCGAAGAACCACCCGTCGGTCGCGGTCGTCGTCGACCCGGCCGCCTACGGTGACGTGCTCGCCGCCGTCGAGGGTGGCGGTTTCACCCTCGAGCAGCGAAAGCGTCTTGCCGCGCAGGCGTTCCAGCACACCGCCGCCTACGACGTCGCGGTGGCGAGCTGGATGAACAGCGATTACGCGGCGCCCGAGGGCGACGAGTCGCAGTTCCCGGCGTGGACCGGCGCTACCTGGACCCGCGCGAATGTCCTTCGCTACGGCGAGAACCCGCACCAGGCCGCGGCCCTGTACGTGAACGAGGCCGGTGAGCCGGGGCTCGCGCAGGCCGAGCAGTTCCACGGCAAGGAGATGTCCTACAACAACTACCAGGACGCCGACGCCGCCTGGCGCGCCGCGCACGACCACAGCGAGCCGTGCGTCGCGATCATCAAGCACGCCAATCCGTGTGGCATCGCGATCGCCGACGACATCGCCACCGCGCACCGCAACGCGCACGAGTGCGATCCGGTCTCGGCCTTCGGTGGCGTCATCGCCGCCAACCGTGAGGTGAGCGTCGAGATGGCCGAGCAGGTCGCCGAGATCTTCACCGAGGTGATCATCGCCCCGTCGTACGCCGACGGTGCCGTCGACGTGCTCTCCCGCAAGAAGAACATCCGCATCCTGCGCGCCGATTCGCCGAAGTCGGCTCCGGTCGAGATCCGTCAGATCTCCGGCGGGCTGCTCCTGCAGGAGCGCGACGTGCTCACCGCGGACGGCGACTCCACCACCAACTGGCAGCTCGCGTGCGGCGAGGCAGCCGACGAGGCCACGCTGCGCGACCTCGAATTCGCCTGGCGCGCATGCCGTGCAGTGAAGTCCAACGCGATCCTGCTGGCCTCGGGCGGCGCGACCGTCGGTGTCGGCATGGGTCAGGTCAACCGCGTCGACTCGGCGCGACTCGCCGTCACCCGTGCGGGTGATCGTGTCGCCGGGTCGGTGGCCGCGTCGGATGCCTTCTTCCCGTTCGCCGACGGTCTGCAGGTGCTGACCGAGGCCGGCGTGAAGGCGATCGTGCAGCCGGGTGGCTCGGTGCGCGACAACGAGGTCATCGAGGCCGCTCGCGAGGCCGGCGTGACGCTGTACCTCACCGGCGCGCGGCACTTCGCGCACTAGTCACGAACACACACGCGCGGCACCCACGCGCATCGTCGCTCAGGCGGCGTGCGCGTGGGTGCCGTTGTCGTGTGCGGTGGGTTCGACGGTGCGCTTGCCGCGCCCCTCGGAGATGACGAGCTTGGCAGCGCCGCGGTCGAGCAGCTCGCGGATGAGATCCGCGGAGGCGGCGCCGCTCTCGGTACCGCCGACCCGGCTCAGGTCGATGGTGATGGCGTGCCCGGTGAGGTCGTCGGGCAGTTCGGTCGACACGGTGCCGCCGGATTCGATTCTCAGTTTCATGGTGTTTCTCCTGTCGAGGTGATCTTGTACGGGTCGCGGTCGGGGATAGAGAAAGGGCACCCGGGGCGTATGTGCCCCGAGTGCCCGAGAACGAGTCGTCGTGTGACTTCTATTCTCGGGATCGCTCCGCCGCGAAGTGGAAGAAGAAGTGAGAAAACGGTACGGAACAACCGGCTACGTACATGTGCTTGTATCGCATCGGACCGTACCTTTCTCATGTGAACCAGTTGGTTAACGGATGACCATACACGAACAACGCGGAATGGACATTTGTTATTTCCGCGTCGTCCGTGCGTGGGGGTGGGCCGATCAGCCCCTCAGCTTGTCGAGCCACGCCTCGAAACCGGACGTGAACTCGTCGGAGAAGGGCAGGTCGGCGACGTAGTCGGCGCCCGTCGACTGCTGGTCGCCGATGTCCTTGAGCACGTGGTTGGTGTGCGTCATGCGCAGCGACGTCAGACGGGTGTGGACGAGTGCCGCGTCGAGTGCGTCGACGTCCTCGACCCGCACCTGGATGTCCTTGGACGAGACCGCGGTGAGCACCGGCAGGTCGCCGGCGACCTGTGCGGCGAGCATCCGCGGATCGAGCGCGTCCTCCTCGGCGAGTGCCTTCGCGTTGGTGGGGACGAGCCCGGCGTTGCGCAGCGGCTCGGGGAGAGTGTCGCTGAGGGTGCCGTCGGCGCGGAGCGACTCGACCGCGCCGGTGAGCGCGACCCGCAGTTCATCGGCGATCTGGACGGGAAGTTGTCCCGCGGCGACGACGGCGTCGAGCTGTGCGTCGATCTGGGCGGTCAGCAGGTCGAGCAGGCGCACGGCGAGCGGTTCGATCAGGCCGAGTCCGGCGATCGAGTCGTTGTCCTGGGCGAGCGACAGCGCGATCAGCGCGCCCTCGCTGTGCCCGACGACGTAGAGCCGCTCCGGGTCGACCCCGCGCTGCGAACCGAGGAAGGCGAGCGCGTCGGCGGCGCCGTCGATGAATGTCGAGAAACCGAGATCGGCGACGTCCTCGACGCTGTACGGGCCGAGCGCGGTCACACCGCTGCCGAGCTTGTCGTAGCGCAGACTCGCGAATCCCTTGCGTTCGAGCACGTCGGCGAGATGCCGCAGGGTGCCGATCGATCCGGGGAGCAGTGCGCTGTCGCCGTTGCGGTCGGTGGGACCGCTGCCGGCGAGCAGCAGCACGGCGGGCACCGGACCCCTCATGGAGACGGGTACCCGCAGGCTGCCGTGCAGGGTCACGTCGCCGCTGGAAAAGGTGATCTCGGTGTCCGACATGTCATGTGTCTATCAGAAGTCGCCGGACCGGCCCGTGTCGAGGGCGCCGCGGTGTGGCGTCGGTTTCGTGCGTGACGAACGGGCCCGGCGTACCCGACGGTAGCCCCGTACGCCGAGCCATCCGAACAGCGCCAGCAGCGGGACGACGAGCAGGGGAGCGAGCAGCGCGATCAGCGACGTGACGAACGAGGCGACGCTCTCGACGATCGACAGCACCGGGTTGCCGAAACCGGCGGTGGTCGCGGTACTCGCGACCCGCGTGCCCGTCTGCGCCGTGCTCACCGCCAGGGCGGTCGGGGCGCCGATGACGATGCCCGCGAGTGCCGCCATCGCGGGATCGAGACTCGCGAAGGCCGCCCACGCCGCAAGCGCACCCGCGACCGGTCGGGTCACCGTGCCGAGGGCGGACAGTGCGTTGTCCACGAGCGGCACGAGGTCGGCGACGACCTCCACGGCGGTGGCGATCGTCAGGGCGACGAGCGCCGAGGTGGACCCGAGCCACTGCATCGATTCGTTGAGGACGACCCCGAAGAGTTCGAAGTGGACCGCGGCCGACAGGAGCAGCAGCGGCAGGAAGGTGCGCAGCCCGGTGGCGGCCGCGAGCCCCAGCCCGAGCAGGGCCGCCAGGATCCAGGTGTCCATGCGGCGAGTGTAGGCGGACCGGTCGCGGGATCGCGGATGCCGAAACGGCGGTTCGGTCGTACCTTGGGTGAGGTGACGTCACCCACACCGCGCCCCTCCACGGTCGGCGAGCTCCGCGCCTCCGGCCACGTGCAACGGTCCGTCAAGGACGAGATCCGGCACAACCTGCTCGCTGCGCTGCGCGACGGTACCGATCCGTGGCCCGGCATCCTCGGTTTCGAGGACACCGTCGTCCCGCAGCTCGAACGCGCCCTCATCGCCGGTCACGACGTGGTCCTGCTCGGCGAACGCGGTCAGGGCAAGACCCGCCTGCTACGTACCCTGCCGTTGCTGCTCGACGAATGGACCCCGGTCATCGCCGGTTCGGAGCTCGGCGAGCATCCCTACGAGCCCATCACCCCGGCGTCGATCCGCCGGGCCGCCGAACTCGGCGACGACCTGCCCGTCGCGTGGCGGCACCGCAGCGAGCGGTACGCCGAGAAGCTCGCGACGCCCGACACTTCGGTCGCCGACCTCGTCGGCGACGTCGACCCCGTGAAGGTCGCCGAGGGCCGCAGCCTCGGTGATCCGGAGACGATCCACTTCGGTCTCGTGCCCCGCGCGCACCGCGGCATCGTCGCCGTCAACGAACTGCCCGACCTGGCCGAACGCATCCAGGTGTCGCTGCTCAACGTCATGGAGGAACGCGACATCCAGGTGCGCGGTTACACGTTGCGCCTGCCCCTCGACGTGTTGCTCGTGGCGAGTGCGAACCCCGAGGACTACACGAATCGCGGCCGCATCATCACTCCGCTCAAGGACCGCTTCGGAGCGGAGATCCGCACGCACTACCCGACGCGACTCGAGGACGAGATCGCCGTCATCGAGCAGGAGGCGCATCTGCAGGCCCGCGTCCCCGACTATCTGCTCGAGATCCTGGCACGGTTCACCCGGCTGCTGCGCGAATCGACGTCCGTCGACCAGCGTTCGGGTGTCTCTGCACGGTTCGCCGTCGCCGGCGCCGAGACCGTCTCGGCCGCGGCCCTGCATCGCGGTGCGGTCCTCGGCGAGGACGATCCGGTCGCGCGTCCCGTCGATCTCGGCACCGTCGTGGAGGTGCTCCGAGGCAAGGTCGAGTTCGAATCCGGCGAGGAGGGAAGGGAATTCGAGATCCTCGATCATCTCCTCCGGCGCGCGACGGCCGAAACGGCCCGCTCGCGACTCGCGGGCGTCGATCTCGGGCCGCTCGTCTCCGCCGTCGAGCAGGGCGAGCCGGTGGTCACCGGTGAGCGGATCACCGCGAAGGTGCTGCTCGACGAACTCCCCGAACTGCCTGTGCTCGATGCCGTCGCCGAACGGCTCGGTGCCACCGACACCGGAAGTCGCGCTGCGGCAGTGGAACTCGCCCTCGAAGGTCTGTATCTGGCACGGCGAATCGCCAAGGACACCGGCGACGACGGCTCGGCGGTGTACTCCCGATGAGCAGGTCCGCCCGCTACGGTCCGTATACCGGGGGCGATCCGCTCGCCCCACCGGTGGACCTGCGCGACGCGCTCGCCGCGATCGGCGACGACGTCATGGCCGGCGCCTCACCCAAGCGCGCCCTGCGGGAGTTGCTGCGCCGCGGTCACGACGGTATGCGTGGTCTCGACAAGCTTGCCGCGCAGGCGAATCGGCGTCGGCGGCAGCTGCTCGACCGCACCAACCTCGACGGCACCCTCCAGGAGGTGCGCGAGCTTCTCGATCGCGCCGTGCTCGAGGAACGCAAAGAACTGGCCAGGGCCCTCGACGACGACGCGCGGTTCGCCGAGATGCGGATCGAGGAACTGCCGCCGTCGACGGCGCAGGCCGTGCAGGAACTCGCCGACTACGACTGGCGCAGCGCGCAGGCCCGAGAGGATTACGAGAAGATCCGCGACCTGCTCGGCCGGGAGATGCTCGACCAGCGCTTCTCCGGGATGAAGCAGGCGCTCGAGGGGGCCACCGACGAGGACCGGCAACGCATCTCGGAGATGCTCGAGGACCTCAACGACCTGCTCGACAAGCACTCCCGCGGTGAGGACACCGAGGAGGACTTCGAGCAGTTCATGGCCCAGCACGGCGAGTTCTTCCCGGAGAACCCGCAGAACGTCGAGGAACTGCTCGACTCCCTCGCACAGCGGGCCGCGGCGGCGCAGCGGCTGCGCAACTCCCTCACCCCCGAGCAGCGCGACGAACTCGACGCTCTCGCACAGCAGGCGTTCGGATCCCCGGATCTGATGAGCCAGCTCGACCGTCTCGACGGCCACCTGCGGGCCGCGCGTCCCGGCGAGGACTGGACCGGCTCCGAGCAGGTGCGCGGCGAACAGGGCATGGGTCTCGGCGAGGCCACCTCGGCGCTGCAGGAGTTGTCCGAACTCGACCAGCTCGCCGAGCAGCTGTCGCAGCAGTACGCCGGGGCGTCCCTCGACGACATCGACCTCGACGCGCTCGCCCGTCATCTCGGACCCGAGGCCGCGGCCGATGCACGCACCCTCGCCGAACTCGAGAAAGAACTGCAGCGACAGGGCTTCTTCGACCGCGGTGCCGACGGGCAGTGGCGACTGTCGCCCAAGGCCATGCGCCGGCTCGGCGAAGCGGCGCTGCGCGACGTCGTCAACCGCATCTCGTCGCGCACCGGGCAACGCGAGTCGCGGCGGGCGGGTGTGCTCGGCGAACCGACCGGCGCGTCGAAGGCATGGGAGTTCGGCGACACCGAACCGTGGGACGTCGTACGGACCCTCACCAACGCGACCCTGCGCAATCCCGGTCTGCCGGTGCGGATGTCGGTGCAGGACGTCGAGGTGATCGAGACCGAGCAGCGGACGCAGGCGGCGGTCGCGCTGCTCGTCGACACGTCGTTCTCGATGGTCATGGACGGTCGCTGGGTGCCGATGAAACGCACGGCCCTCGCGCTCGAGCATCTCGTGTCCACGCGCTTCCGCGGGGATGCGCTGCAGCTCATCGCGTTCGGCCGGCACGCCCGTGTGGTGTCGGCGCCCGAACTCGCCGGGCTCGACGGCGTCTACGAGCAGGGCACCAATCTGCACCACGCCCTGATGCTCGCGGGTCGTCACCTGCGTCGACATCCCAACGCGCAGCCGGTGGTCTTCGTCGTCACCGATGGTGAACCCACCGCTCACCTCGAACCGGACGGCTTCGCGGCCTTCGACTACCCGCCGAGCGCACGCACTCTGGGGCTGACGGTGCGCGAACTCGACCACATCGCGCGGCTCGGCGCCCAGGTCACGATCTTCCGGCTCGGCAGCGATCCGGGGCTCGCGCGGGTCGTCGACGTGCTGGCGCGTCGCGTCGGGGGACGAGTGGTCGCGCCCGATGTCGACGGTCTCGGGGCGGCGGTCGTCGCCGACTACGTGCGGGCCCGTCGGCGGTCGTAGGAACTCGGCGCGAGGCGCCCCGGGAACTCAGTGGCGCACCGACCGCCACGTGGTCGTCGCGGCGGCGGACAGCAGGGCCGCGGTCACCCAGAAGATCGACGCGACACCGGCGACCCCGGCGATCGCGCCGGCCACCATGGGCACCGCGACCTGCCCGAGACGGTTGCCGGTCAATCGCACCGCCAGCGCCGACGCGCGGTCGGCCGGTGCGACGAGTTCGACCACCCACGTCATCGTCAGGGGTTGGCCGACGCCCCAGAACATTCCGCACACGGCGAGCAACGCGCCGATGACCCAGGGATTCGGCACGAGCGGCAGCAGCGCGACCGGCACGATGGTCCCGGCGGTCGCGGAGACGAGCAGCCACCTGCGCGGAATCCGGCGCAACGCCCACGGCAGCAGAGCACGCGAGACGATCGACGCCATGGTGCGGGCGGTGAGCAGGATCGACACCAGGAGCACACCGAACCCGAACTGCTCACCGAGCAACGGCAGGTAGGCCACGACCAGGTCGACCGAGGCGAGGACCACCAGGCTCGACAGCATTGCGGGCTTCATGCCCTTCGTCGCGAGCATCGACAGGATCGACTGCGGCGCGCCGTCCTCCGCGGTGCGACCGGAGCCGGGCGGCTCGCGGAGCCCCAGCACCAGCGGCAGGGAGAGCAGCGAAAACACCGTCATGACCAGCAACGCTCCAGTGGTCTCGACGGAGCCGTTGCCGTCGCCGGTGGTCGCGGCGATCACGCCGGCGACGGGCACACCGACGGCCTGACCGACCGACACACCCAGCGTGAGACCGGCGAACCCGCGATCCAGTTGCCCCGGCGGCGACAGGATCGACACGAATGCCTGCCCCGACACCGTGACGAGCAACTGTCCGAGACCGAGCACGACGTTGCCGGCGGCGAGCACGAACAATCCCGAACTGAGAGCGATCAACCCGGCACCGACCGTGGTGACGACGATGCCCGAACGCAGAATGGCGGTCGTGTGCCCGCGGTCCACGACACGTCCCATCCGCACCGCCGCGATCAGCGGAACGATGGCGTAGAGCGCGGTGACGGCACCGATGGTCGTCGCGTCACCGCCCAGCGCGAGAATCCGGTAGGAGACCAGGACACGGATCGACTGGAATGCCGCGTGCAGCAGGGCCGTGGACAAGCACAGATACAGCAGCCAGTGACGCGGAGGATGCGGCATATGTCAGGCGCCGGCGGTCACGACCCGGTCGCCGAGCGGCGACTGCAAGGAGACCTCGAGGGCGCCGACGACGGCGACCATGATGCACATGCGGTCCTGCATCTCCGGCAGCGTGCCGCCGAGGAGCGTCACCGTCACCGTGTCGTCCGTTTCGGTGACGGTCGCGTCGACGCCGAAGCACTCGGGGGTGCCCGTCTCGAAGTGCAGGGCGATCCGGTCGTCGCTCACCCGCGACCACGACAGGATCGTCAGCGGATGCGCATCGACGATGTCGGGTCGCGCCGAGAACGCCGTCGCCCCTGCCGGAACCGGTTCCTCGGGCAGCGCGGGGACGTCCGGTGTACCCGAACTCGATCCGCAGGCCGCGATGAGCAGGCACATCGCGAGGACGGTGATTCCCCGGCAAGCACGGACGACGGAACGCATGGTTCCCACGGTATTCCCGTGTCGCGTGTTCATCACGCCAGCAGGGCGGCGGTCACGCCGATCGCAGGGATGGAGGCGAGGGTGGTGACGAGGGCGGCGTCGCGGGCGAGCACCGTGCCGCGACCGTAAGCGCTCGCGTAGACGAACACGTTCTGCGCGGTGGGAAGCGCGGCGACCACCACGACGGCGAACAGCGCATGGCCGTCGAGGCCGACCACGAAACGCCCCATCAGATACGCGAGCACCGGCTGGGCGAGGATCTTGAGCACCGAGGCGAGCGCGATGTCGCGGCGCGGGCTCGTCCCCTTCTCGAGCACCCGGACGCCCTGCAGCGACAATCCGAACGCGAGCAGCGCACCGGGCACCGACGCGCCGCCGAGCAGATGGAACGGCTGCAGCAACGCCTCGGGAGGCGTCCACCCGCTGATCGCGATGGCGAGTCCGGCCGCGGCGGCCAGGACGATGGGGTTCTTGAACGGCGCGAGCAGGGTGTCGAGGAGCGAGACCCCGGCGCGCATCGTCGACAGGTCGAGCATCGTCAGCGCGATGGGGGAGAGCACGACGATCTGGAACAACAACAGGGGCGCGACGAACGACGCGTCGCCGAGCACGAAGACCGCAATGGGGATGCCGAGGTTCGCGGAGTTGACGTAGCCGGCGCACAGCGCGCCGATGGTCGCCTCGGGAACCGCACGTCGCAGCCAGAGCTTCGCGACGACGAAGTGCACGATCGCGACGGCGAACGCCGTGGCCGCTGCGATGTAGAGATTGGGCGAGAAGATCACCGACAGGTCGGACGTCGCGAGCACGTCGAACAGCAGCGCGGGGGTGGCGACGAAGAAGACGAGCCGGCTGAGCACCGTCTGCGCCTCGTGCCCGAGGGTGCCCAGGCGCCCCAGCGTGAAGCCGATGGCGATGATCACGAAGATGACACTGAACCCCGCGATCACACCCGACACGGTTGCCTAGTCTAAGGACCCCGGAGTGTCGTCCCGCCATCGGACCGCAGCGAGCGTCGAGACCGGTGTTATTTGTGATTCTCGGCCGATCTTCGAAAACAACACCGGTCTCGGGTGCACATACGACGACGCCGCCCCTCCCGATGGGGAGAGGCGGCGTCGGAAGCTACGACCTACTTGCTGCTGACGTAGGGGAGCAAGGCCATCTCACGGGCGTTCTTCACCGCGACGGCCACCTGACGCTGCTGCTGCGGGGTCAGGCCCGTGACGCGACGGCTGCGGATCTTGCCGCGGTCGGAGATGAAGGTGCGGAGCAGATTGACGTCCTTGTAGTCGACGTACTCGATCTTCGCCGCGAAGAGGGGGTTCTTCTTGGGCTTGCGTCCCTCTACGGCACGCGACTTCTTCGACGGTCCTCGCTTGACTGCCATATCTCGCTCCTCACCAGCTCGACTTGTGGACGCCGGGTAGTTCCCCGCGGTGGGCGAGTTCACGCACACGCACTCGTGAGAGCCCGAACTTTCGCAGGTGGCCGCGCGGGCGGCCGTCCGCAGCGTCTCGATTGCGCAATCGTACCGGACTGGCGTCGCGGGGTAGACGCTGCAGTGCCCGCTGGGCTTCGCTGCGCTCTTCGGGCGAGGACGACGGTCGGCGCACGACTTCCTTCAGTTCCTCGCGGCGCTCGGCGTACCGGGCCACGATCGCCTTCCGTTGCTCGTTGCGTGCGATCTTCGATTTCTTCGCCACGACTACTTCTCCTCGCGGAAGTCGACGTGTCTGCGCAGCACGGGGTCGT
Source organism: Rhodococcus sp. 852002-51564_SCH6189132-a (assembly GCF_001665495.1). Classification (NCBI taxonomy): domain Bacteria; kingdom Bacillati; phylum Actinomycetota; class Actinomycetes; order Mycobacteriales; family Nocardiaceae; genus Rhodococcus; species Rhodococcus sp. 852002-51564_SCH6189132-a. Next base: position 122,464 of record NZ_LZMJ01000038.1, on the reverse strand, counting down.
ACTTGCGCAGGACGAGACGGTCGGGATCGTTCCGGCGGTTCTTCCGGGTGACGTAGGTGTAGCCGGTCCCGGCGGTCGAGCGAAGCTTGACGACGGGCCGGATCTCGCTGCGTGCTGCCATCAGAACTTCTCCCCGCGGGCACGCAGACGTGCGACAACGCTCTCGATGCCGTCGCGGTCGACGATCTTGATGCCCTTGGTGGACAGGTTCAGCGCGACCCGGCGTCCGAGCGAGGGTACGAAATAGGTTCTGCGCTGGATGTTCGGGTTCCACCGCCGGCTGGTGCGGACATGGGAGTGCGATACGGATCTCCCGAAACCGGGTCGCCGTCCGGTGAGTTGGCACGTGGCCGACACGTCGGCTCCTTTCATGGGTAACGACAATCATTTTCGACAAAGTGCGCCGCCAACTGTACGCTTCAACATCGTTAATGACAATCGTTATCGAAAGGAATGCTGTGGACATCAGGACGCCGCTCGTCATCGTCTGCGGATGGCGCGGACGGACTGCGCAGGCCGCGCGGTCACTACTGCGTCCGGGCACCGCGGTCGTCCACCATGACCTGTCCGGTCTCGACCAGGGCGTACTCCGCCGCTCCGTGCTCACCGTCGAGGATGAACGCACCGAGATCCTCGAACTCGCGCACGGGTGCGTCTCCTGCACACTGCGCGAGGATCTGCTGCCGCTTCTGCGCCGCATGCGCGACTACAGCAGCGTCGACCGGATCGTGCTGCACCTCGACCCGCAACTCGAACCCGAGGCATTGTGCTGGGCAGTCGAACATGTCGTGGTGAGCGGGATCGTCGGTCGTGTCGACGGACCCGCGTCCCTCGATGTCCGGGTGGACGGCGTCGTGACCTGCCTCGACGCCGCAACCTGGCTCGAGGACGCGACGGGCGACGACGAACTGAACGAGCGTGTCGACGACGACCGCACCCTGGCGCAGGTCGTCGTCGGCCAGGTCGAGTTCGCCGATGCGCTGGTGGTGCTCCCCGGAGCGGACGGCTGGCAGCAGGCGCGCCTGCACGCGGTGCTCACCCGACTCGCCCCGGACGCGCCGATCGCGTGGGCGGGGGAACCGGACGTCGAGCGGCTCCTCCGGGAGATACCCGCCACCGCCCGTCGGGGGGCGATCGACGGGGCGCACTCGCCTCTCCTACGAGGTCAACCGCCTCTCGACGACGACTGCGGAATCCGCCTCGTCGAGTTCTCCGCCGACCGGCCGTTCCATCCGGAACGTCTCCACCACGCGATCGACGTGCTGCTCGACGGCGTCGTGCGCGCCCGCGGGCGACTGTGGGTCGCCACCCAACCCGACAATGCGCTGCTCGTCGAATCAGCCGGTGGAGGACTGCGGGTCGCTCACGCGGGGCCATGGCTCGCGTCGATGACTCCCGATCAGCAGCGCGAGATCCCGGCGGAACGCCGCGCGATGGCGTCGCTGCGCTGGGACGAACGCTACGGCGACCGGGACACGAGCATCGTCGTCCTCGTCCACGACGCCGACTCGGAACTCATCGACCGCACGCTGCGCGCGGCGGTCGTGACAGACGACGAGTTCGCCCGCCCCGATCTGTGGCCGACCTGGCGCGACCCCTTCGGCCGATTCCACGAAGACCCTTGTGACGACATCCCGGCAGACCGCCGCGACAACGAGAGAGAAGGACACCGATGAAATCAGGCCTGCATCCCGACTACCACCCCGTGGTCTTCCAGGACGCCAACACCGGCGCCACCTTCCTGACCCGCTCCACCGCGACATCCGAACGCACGACCGTCTGGTCGGACGGCCTTACCTACCCGCTCATCGTCGTCGACGTCACGAGCGACTCGCATCCGTTCTGGACGGGCGCCGCCCGCCTGCTCGACACCGCCGGTCGCGTCGAGAAGTTCGAACGCAAGTACGGCCGGCGCCGACCCTGATCCCGCACGTCCCGACCTCGAAGGAGAACGACATGGCAGTCCCCAAACGCAGGAAGTCCCGCTCCAACACCCGTCACCGCCGGTCGCAGTGGACGGCGAAGGTCCCCGATCTCGTGCCGATCACGGTCGACGGAACGACCGTGAAGGTGCCCCGCAGGCTCGTCGAGGCCGTGCACAGGGGTGAGGTCGACCCGCGGACCGACTGAGTCGTAGAGCCCGCCGGCCACCGCGGGTTCTCAGCGCGCTCTCAGTAGGCGCAGGCCACAATGGTGATCATGCGCATTCTGGTGGTCGACGACGACCGTGCAGTGCGGGAGTCGCTGCGCCGGTCACTGAGCTTCAACGGATACACGGTCGACCTCGCGACGGACGGGCAGGACGCCCTCGAACAGGTCGCGACGTCGCGTCCGGATGCGATGGTGCTCGACGTCATGATGCCGCGCGTCGACGGCCTCGAAGTGTGCCGCCGGCTCCGCAGCACCGGCGACGACCTGCCGATCCTCGTCCTCACGGCGCGCGACTCCGTCTCGGAGCGGGTCGCGGGTCTCGACGCGGGGGCCGACGACTACCTGCCGAAACCGTTCGCGCTCGAGGAACTGCTCGCGCGACTGCGGGCGCTGCTGCGTCGTGCCGCGCCCGACCCGGACTCGTCCGCCGACGAGGTGCTGCGGTTCGCCGACCTCAGCCTCGACCCTGCGACCCGCGAGGTCACTCGCGGCGACCGGCCGATCAGCCTCACCCGCACCGAGTTCTCCCTGATGGAGATGCTCATGGCAAACCCGAGGAGGGTCCTCACGCGCAGCCGCATCCTCGAGGAGGTGTGGGGTTACGACTTCCCGACTTCCGGCAACGCCCTCGAGGTCTACGTGGGGTATCTGCGACGCAAGACCGAGGCCGGTGGGGAACCGCGCCTGATCCACACGGTGCGCGGCGTCGGGTACGTGCTGCGCGAGACCCCGCCGTGAGCGACCTGATGCGACCACCTCTTCTCCTGACCCGCTCGGTGCCGCTGCGCATCCGCGTCACGCTTCTCGCGGCCGGCGCAGTGGCGCTCGCCGTCGCCGTCACCTCCATCGCGGCCTACGCCGTGGTCTCGCGGGCGTTGTACTCGGAGGTCGACACCCAGTTGCGGGCGCGGGCCGCCGCGCTCGTCGAGTCGAGCACCCTCATCACCTACGACCCGCGCTACATCGGTGGGGCCCAGCTCTACAGCTCCGACATCAGCGTTGCCCTGATCTACCCGGATCTCGGCAGGTACGTGCCGCCGGGCTCGTCGGTGCCCATCGGCGAACCCGAACTGGCGGTGGCCGAGGGCGACCGGGAGTCGTCGCTGCGCACCGTCGCCCAGCAGCGCGTACTGGCCCAGCGCATGCCCGACGGCAGCACGGTCGTGATCGCGCAGCGACTGCGTCCCACCGTCGAGATCCTCAACCGCCTGGCGAGTGTGCTGTTCATCGTCGGCGGGTGCGGGGTGGTGCTCGCCGCCGCCGTCGGCGCGACCGTCGGCCGCACCGGTCTGCGTCCCGTCGCCCGGCTCACCGCCGCCGCCGAGCGGGTCGCGCGCACCGACGACCTGCGGCCCATCCGGGTGACCGGCCACGACGAGCTCGCCCGCCTCACCGAGAGCTTCAACATGATGCTGCGTGCGCTCGCCGAGTCGCGAGAACGGCAGAGCCGGCTGGTCGCCGACGCCGGCCACGAACTGAAGACACCCCTGACCTCGCTGCGCACCAACATGGAACTGCTCATCGCCGCGAGCCGTCCCGGTGCACCGAGCCTGCCCGACGAGGACATGGCCGAGCTGCGGGCCGACGTCATCGGCCAGATCGAGGAGTTGTCGACGCTCGTCGGCGATCTCGTCGACCTCGCTCGTGAGGATGCGCCGGAGACGGTCTTCGAGGTCGTCGACGTCGCCGAGGTGGTGGATCGCAGTCTCGAACGTGCGCGTCGACGGCGTACCGACATCGAGTTCCGGGCCACCACCGAGCAGTGGTTCGTCTTCGGCGACCAGGCCGGACTCACCCGCGCCGTGGTCAACGTCCTCGACAATGCGGCCAAGTGGAGCCCGGCGGGGGAAGACGTCGTCGTGAACATGCGGCAGATCGCCAGCGGTCTGATGGAGCTGACCGTCGACGACGCCGGCCCGGGGATCCCGGAGGAGGAACGCGAACTGGTGTTCGAACGGTTCTACCGGGCGACGACCGCGCGGTCGATGCCGGGATCCGGTCTGGGACTGGCCATCGTGCGACAGATGGTCACGAAGCACGGCGGGACGATCGCCGTCGAACGGTCGAATCGGGGCGGCGCGCTGATCCGCATCGTGCTGCCCGGCACACCGGCCCTCGACGGAGAGACACACCCCACCGAGATCGAATGAATTCGACAGCAGAATCGCGGGTACTTCTGAGGCGACTCTCAGCTGCCCGGTCCATGCTGGACGAAGAAGCGCGGAGGTGCTCGACGCACCCCGCATCATCGGCCACCGCACGCCGACGTCGACCCGTATGCGTCCGGTGGCCCCGGCGGACGAAGGTGAAGTGACGAATGAGTGAGGACCCCACCCGCGGCGCGGGAGCACCGCAACCGCAACCCCATCCGTACGGCCCCGGCGGATACACCGGCCCCTATCCGCACACACCCCAGCAGTCGGCACCTCCGCCACCGACCGCAGGATCCGGCCGGATGCCGGGTCGCTCCGCCCTCGCCGTGGGGGCCATCGCGCTCGCGCTGGTGAGCGGCGGCATCGGTGGCGCGGTCGGCGCGTGGTCGGTGCGCGATTCGTCCGGACCGGTCGTCAACTCCCTCGACGCTCCGAAGCCCGATACCCAGTCGGTCTCCGCTGCCCCCGAGGGCAGCGTGCAGGCCGTCGCCGACAAGGTCGTGCCGAGCGTCGTGCGGATCGAGGTCGCAGGACGCACCGGCGCGGGTGAAGGGTCGGGCGTGGTCCTGTCGTCGGACGGATTGATCCTCACCAACAACCACGTCGTGGCGGGTGGAGGTCAGGGGGCGCAACTGACGGTCTTCTTCTCGGACGGGTCCACCGCGCCGGCGACGGTCGTCGGTGCGGATGCGGTGTCGGACATCGCTGTCATCCGGACCGAAGGGCGCACCGATCTCACTCCCATCGAACTCGGTAGTTCGGAGAATCTCGCGGTAGGCCAGGAGGTCGTGGCCGTCGGATCACCGCTCGGACTGCAGAGCACCGTGACGGCGGGCATCGTGTCCGCACTCAACCGGCCCGTGTCCACGAGCGGGGACAACGCCAATCAGGCGTCGGTCATCGACGCGATCCAGACCGACGCGGCGATCAACCCCGGCAACTCCGGCGGTGCGCTGGTCGACATGGAAGGCCGCCTCGTCGGCATCAACACCGCGATCGCCACGGCCGGCGGACAGTCGGGTTCGATCGGCCTCGGTTTCGCGATCCCCGTCGAACAGGCCCGGCGTGTCGCGCAGGAACTCGTCGACACGGGTAAGGCGACGCACGCGATCATCGGTGTCCAGGTTCCGTCCCGGGACGACGCCTACGGTGCGCGCGTCGTGGAGGTCGTGCCCGACGGGCCGGCCGACCGAGCCGGAATCCCCGACAACGCGATCATCGTCCGGGTCGACGATCGGGTCGTGACCGACGGCGACTCGCTCATCGCCGCGATCCGCTCCCGCGCGCCGGGGGACACCGTGAAGATCACCTACAAGACGCCCGACGGCAACGAGACCACAGTCGACGTGGTGACTGCGTCGGATTCGGCCGGACGATGAGGAACGACATGGACATAGCTCCCATTCCGGTACAAGAGCCGCATGCTTTCGAGCCGCAAACTACCGTGGACCTCATGGAACTCGAAGCTCCCAGAAAAGGCCGCGCACTCGTCGTCGTCGTCGACGATCGCGTCTCCCACGGCGACAGTCCGGACTCCGCGGGTCCGCTCGTCACGGAGCTTCTCGTCGAAGGTGGCTTCGCCGTCGACGGTGTCGTCACGGTCGCTGCCGACGAGGTCGAGATCCGAAATGCACTCAATACTGCAGTGATCGGCGGCGTCGACCTGGTGATCTCCGTCGGTGGCACCGGTGTCACCCCGCGCGATGTGACTCCCGACGCGACCGAGGACGTACTCGATCACGAGATCCGCGGCATCGCCGAGGCGCTGCGTTCGTCGGGCCTGGCGTCGGGCGCCGTCGACGCCGGCCTCTCCCGTGGTCTCGTGGGAGTCTCCGGATCGACGCTCGTGGTGAACCTCGCGTCGTCGCGTCCCGCCATCCGCGACGGGATGGCGACGTTGTTGCCTCTCGCCGCACACGTCATCGAAGAGTTGTCCTGGATGGAGGAGTGACGACGCCGTGTCCGACGACCGTGATCCCTCGCACGACGAGGTGACCGGCGAGCAGCAGCAGAGCCGTGCCCGGATCGACCGGGCACGGCTGGCGCGCATCTTCGGGGATGTACTTCCCGAGACGACACGCGACGAACGCGGCGAGAACGACTCCGGCGGTGGCGACTCGGATGAATGGCTGCGCAGGCAGGTGCCTCCGCACCATTCCGGTGGGTGATCTGTATCACTGATGTCGAGTTGCGCTCAACCGGATTCCAACCCGTTGTCGACCGCAACGAAACGTCGCCGCAACGGTCCGTTCATCTCCATCTGGTCCGCGCGATCTTTTGGATCTGTGTTTCCAGTCACAGGAGGCATTTCGTCCTGCACTCCGGGTGCACTGAATATGTGGCTTCTACCTGCGCCGATGTGGCGGTGGGCGGGTCATGTACGTGTAATCCCGGGTTACATATTCCACCCCGAAAAGTGTCCGATTTGCCCGCTTCGGTGAATCGCTGGGCGTGTGGCCTGCGCCGCGCCTATACCGGAGCGTTACGAAAGCTAGGCGTTGCTCCAGGAATGGTCACGGTCTAATCTCCCTCTCAGGTTCAAACCGGTCGAGCCCAGGCTTCACGGCCTGGGCTCGGTCACGAATCGGTAAAGCAAAACCGTGCGGACGATGGACGTACCGACACACCGACGGGTGATCCGCCGGTGTGTTCGCTGTGGACAGCGGCCCGCGGGCGACAGGGCGACCACTTGTTGTCGGACGCGGTGCGCAACCCGGCACGCAGAGAACGGATGAGGCATTCATGAAGATTCAGACGCGACGTGGCTTCCGGGCCACCCGCAACGCCACGGTGGCAGCAGCTGCTGTGGCCGGTCTGGTTCTCGGATCGGCCGGCGCCGCAGGTGCCGAGGTCAACGACCAGAACCGGATCGTCTCCAACGGCCACGAGGTCATCGTCACGCAGGAGGACACCTTCATCAACGGTGTGCCCCCGATCGGCGGCAGCCCGCTGAGCCGTGAGTGGTTCCACAACGGCCGCGGCATCGCGAACATCGTCGGCCCCGAGGCCGCGGACTTCGAGGGTTCGACCTTCCAGTTCGGCTACCAGGTCGCGTGGTCGGCCGCCATCGACGGTTCAATTGGGTTTAACTGGACCAGTCCCGACGCGTCTCTGAAATCTGCGGAGAAGCTGGTACCTCAGTACAAGATGATCCCGAATCGCTCCGAGCAGGACGGCGAGTACGTGGACGCTAACGGCAAGGTCGTCAAGAAGGGCGATTTGGTCGACTACGACGGAAACAAGATCGAAGACGCTTCGAAGGCGGTGCCGAAGAAGGACGCCGAAGGCAAGGAGTTGTACACGCCTACGGGTGAATCCAGCCCGGAGGTTGTGGACACGTTGACGGTCAAAAGCATCCTTCCCCAATTGACTGCGGGTATCGAACTGACACCTGCTCCTGGCATCGAGGAACTTGTTGTCGCCGAGGGGCAGTTCGACGGCGACTACAAGGAAGTCCAGATCGCCAACGTCCACGGTGCCGCCACCGGCGTGGTCGGTCCTGTCTCCGTCCGCCCGTTCGTCCGTGTGATCACCGAGAACGGCGACAACGTCACCACCTACGGCCAGGTCTGGACCCTCTAGTCCTGCTCCGCGCCATCCCGCAAGAAATCCCCACCACCACAAACGGAGTAATCATGGGAATCAAGTCGCGTGGCTTCAAGGCCGCTCGTAACGCCGCCGTCGCCGGTGCCGCCGCCTTCGGTCTGGTGCTCGGTGCCTCGGGCGCCGCTTCGGCCGAGGTCAACGACCAGAACCGCATCGTCTCCGACGGCCTCGAGGTCGTCGTGACCCAGGAAGACACCTTCATCCAGGGTGTTCCGGCCCTCGGTGGCAGCCCGTTCAACCGCGAGTTCTTCCACAACGGCCGCGGCACCGCCAACCTCCTCGGTGAGGGCGCTGCCGACGCCGAGGGCACGACCTTCCAGTTCGGTTACCAGTTCGCATGGGCCGGCAGCATCGACGGGGCCATCGGCGTGACCTACTCCACCCCGGGCCTCGAGCTGGCTCTCCCGATCGGTGCCTCCGGCGGCGAAGCTACCGTCACCGACATCCTTCCGCAGGCCTACGCCGAGCTCGAGCTGACCCCGGCTCCGGGCATCGAGGAGCTCGTCGTCGCCGAGGGCGAGTTCGACGGTGATTTCAAGACCGTTCAGTTCTCCAACGTCCACGGCACGGCCTCCGGCGTCCTCGGCGCCGTCCAGGTCCGTCCGTTCGTCCGCGCCATCACGGCCAACGGCGACAACGTCACCACCTACGGCGCTCCCTGGACCGTCTAAGTAGACGTCCGGCTCAGGCCGAACACAGCACGACAAGACCGGGCTCGCTCGAATCTCGAGCGGGCCCGGTCTTTTCGTCGTCGACCACCTACTCGATGCCCGGGTTGGGTTTGGCGTGAGCGCCCTGAGTAGCCTGGCCGGCCTGTGCCTCGAGGATGTCGCGGATCTGGATGAGCAGGTCCTCGGCGCTGGCCTGCTTGTCCTCCGGTTCGGTGACGAACTTCTTCTTCGCCGCGTTGGCGGGGACGATGAGCACGAAGTACACGACCGCGGCGATGATGATGAAGTTGATGATCGCGGAGATCACCGCGCCGATGTTCACGAAGGTCTCCGGGTTGCCGCTCACGATCTCGAAGCCCCAGCCCATCTCGTTGTCGCCGCCCACCGCGCTGATGAGCGGCTCGATGATGTTCGCGGTGAAGGCGGTGACGATAGCGGTGAATGCCGCACCGACCACGACCGCGACGGCGAGATCGAGGACGTTGCCCCTGAGTATGAAGTCCTTGAAGCCCTTCAGCATGGTGTGCTCCTTTTCGCGGCCTGTCCGCCGGAGCCGCGCACATGAGGTAGGTCACACGGACGTTCACACGATAAACCGCGAGGTCGGTTACGGGTGGCGATTGCGCTGGGGAAACGAGCGGATGCTCAGTGCAGTGTGACGGTCAGAGCGCTGACGAGTGACGCCGCCGCGACCGCCGTGGCAGGTTCGGGCTCCAGCGCGACCAGCACGACCCGCTCGTTCCGATCCCGCGTCGAGCCGCCGGATTCGGCCAGCACCACCACTGCACCCCGAGCGAGGACGTGGGCGCCGGGCAGGGGTCCCTCTTCGGTCGCCGTCACCGTCAGGACATCGACGCGGTCGCCCTCACGGAGCAGTTCGCTCACCCCGGCATCGGCGAGCCGGATGGGCACTACGCGGGCCTCGGTGGAGCCGGTGGCGACTGCGGCGAGACGAGGACCGAGAAGGCGGGTGTCCACGAGGGGTTCACCGGCCGGCACAGGGCCGGCGAGAGTGTGGCCCACGGCGTCGTCGACGTCGTGCAGGGTCCCGGCGACCACAGTGGACCGATCGCGCTCCACGTGCGCGACATCGTCGGCCGTGAGGGTGTGCCCGGGCGCGAGATCGTGAGCCGCGACGACGACACCCACACGACCGGTGTCGGGGTCGCCGCGCAGCGCGAGGATCACCGCGAGGACGGCGAGGAGTCCGGCCGCGATCCGGCGCGCCCGGACGATGCGCGACCAGCCGGGGCGGAGGAGTTCGACGAACCGGTCGGGGAGGGTGGGCTGCAGCGAGGCACCCGCAGAGGAGCGCGAGTGGTGCGGATGCGCGCGCTGGAGGAACGAGAAAGGGCCGACGGGCATGCCCCGAACCTAGAAGGTGGGGATGCCCTGTCGGCCCCGATGAGTCCTCGGAAGCGGCGGTCTGTGGATGACTCGACCACCTGTGGACAAAGAAGTCCCGGAAAGTCAGCTCGCGGCGGCAGCGGGTGCAGAAGAGGCGCTGCTCGACGACGAACTGCTCGACGACGAGCTGGTGTCGCTCGACGAGGAGCTGCTCGAGTTCGTCGCCGCGGATTCGCTGGCGGTGCTTCCGCTGCGGGAGTCGGTGCGGTAGAAGCCGCTGCCCTTGAACACGATGCCGACCGAGTTGAAGAGCTTGCGCAGCTTGCCCTCGCACTGCGGGCATTCGGTCAGGGAGTCGTCACTGAAGGACTGCACGATGTCGAACTTGTTGTCGCAGGCCGTGCAGGCATATGAGTAGGTGGGCACCGGTTGATCCTCCGCCAGTTCGTCGAACCGCAGTATTGGTCGTACTGCAGTTTTGGCACTCTACCGCCGACAGTGCCAACAGCGCTAGGGAGTGTGTTGTTCCGCACGGTCGCCGCTACCGAGCCGGACCAGCCCTTTCCCGGGTGTCAGCGCCCATCCCATACGGATGTCGTGGGGGTCCTCGGGGAGTTCGTCGACGAGCTCTTCATCGCGGACCACCGCGATGATCACGGCCTCGGGTGAGGCGAGGTGCAAGGTGCGGTCGTAGAAGCCGGCGCCGCGGCCGAGCCGCACGCCCCGCGCGTCCACCGCCAGGGCCGGGACGAGCACCGTGTGAGCCTTCGCCACCGCCTCGGGCGGGAAGATCTCACCACCCGGCTCGCGCAGCCCGAAATCCGCCGCCATCAGCGTCTTCTCGCCCATGTAGCGGGCCCACGACAACGGTTCGCCGGTGCGCGTCACCGGGACGAGCACCGTCGTTCCGGCCTCGGTCAGAGCGTCGAGGAGCGCGATCGATCCGGGCTCCGAACCCACGGGCACATATGCGCACACCACCGACCCCGCCGGGGCCAGCGTCGAGGCCACCGTGGCGAGCGCGGTGTCCTCGATTCTGCGCCTCGCAGCACTCAGCTCGCGCCGAGCTGTAAGAATGCGGTCACGCCAGACTGCTTTCGGGGGTGGGGACATGTCTGCGCCTTACGATCGCCGAACCACCGTCCTCGGTGGCCGAAGTTTAGGGTGGGAGTCTATGACGAACAGTACGACCGGAGGCACGCGGCATTTCAAGACCGCGGTTGTCCCCGCAGCAGGTATGGGGACGCGGTTCCTTCCCGCAACCAAGACGGTTCCGAAGGAACTCCTGCCGGTGGTCGACACGCCCGGCATCGAGCTCGTGGCGGGTGAAGCCGCGGAGTCGGGCGCCGAACGCCTTCTCATCGTGACGGCGCCGGGCAAGGACGGCGTGGTCGCGCACTTCGTCGAGGACCTCGTCCTCGAGTCCAAGCTCGAGGAGAAGGGCAAGTACGAGCTCCTCGCCAAGGTCCGCAAGGCCCAGGGGCTGCTCGAGGTCGAGTCCGTGGTCCAGGAGAAGCCGCTCGGCCTCGGTCACGCCGTGGCGTGCGCCGAAGAGGCGCTCGATCCCGACGAGGACGCGATCGCCGTGCTGCTGCCCGACGACCTCGTGCTGCCGGTCGGCGTGCTCGAGACGATGCAGCGCGTCCGCGCCAAGCGTGGCGGTTCTGTGCTGTGCGCGATCGACGTGCCCAAGGAACAGGTCAGCGCGTACGGCGTCTTCGACGTCGAGGTCGTGCCGGACGCCGTCAACCCCGACGTGCTCAAGGTGCTCGGCATGGTCGAGAAGCCGGCCGTGGAGGACGCACCGTCGACCTTCGCCGCCGCCGGCCGCTATCTGCTCGACCGGGCGATCTTCGACGCACTGCGTCGCATCGAGCCCGGAGCCGGGGGAGAGTTGCAGCTCACCGACGCGATCGCCCTGCTCATCTCCGAGGGCCACCCCGTTCACGTGGTGGTGCACCGCGGCACCCGACACGACCTCGGAAATCCCGGGGGCTATCTGCGCGCTGCGGTTGACTCGGCGTTGAACACGGAAGAGTACGGGCCTTCGCTGCGCGAGTGGCTCATCGAGCGCTTGAAGCGCTGACTGCAGGACGGGCTGGAGGACGAGAAGCGGTATGCGGTCGGTTGAGGATCAGCAGGCCAGGGTCACGGCGGCGGCAGTCGCACCCCGGCCGGTCCGGGTGGCCATTTCCGAGGCGCAGGGTCTGCTGTGCGCGGAGGAAGTGGTCACCGAGCGACCCCTACCCGGATTCGACCAGGCGGCGATCGATGGCTACGCCGTGCGCAGCGTCGACCTCCAGGCCCCGGCCGACACCGACGGTGGGTCCGCGCCCGCCGAGGTGACGCTGCCGGTCGTGGGCGAGGTGCGTGCCGGTTCGCGTCAGCCGATCCGTCTCCAGCCCCGTCAGGCGGTGCGCGTCGACACCGGTGCGCCGCTGCCGACGCTCGCCGACGCGGTGCTGCCGCTCGACAACACCGACGGCGGTGCCGCGCGCATCAAGGTGCTCGAACCGGTGCGGTCCGGCGACTACGTGCGCCGCACCGGCGACGATGTCCAGCCCGGCGACATCGCAGTGCGGGCCGGGACGATCATCGGGGCCGCCCAGGTAGGTCTGCTCGCCGCGGTCGGCCGCGACAAGGTGCTCGTCCATCCGCGCCCGCGACTGTCGGTCATCTCCGTCGGCGGCGAACTGGTCGACGTCGACCGCACCCCGGGGCCGGGACAGGTCTACGACGTCAACTCCTACGCGCTGGCCGCGGCCGCGCGTGACGCCGGAGCCGACGTCAACCGGGTCGGGATCGCCAGTACCGACCCGAAGCGGCTGCGCGAGGTCGTCGAGGGTCAGCTGATCCGCGCCGAGATCGTCGTGATCGCCGGGGCCGTGGGCGGCGGCGCGCTCGAGGAGGTCCGCGAGGCGCTGTCCGATCTCGGCGAGATGGGCGTCGAGCGGATCGCGATGCATCCGGGCTCGGTCCAGGGCTTCGGACGTCTCGGCCGCGACGAGGTGCCGACCTTCCTGCTGCCCGCCAATCCGGTGAGCGCGCTCGTCGTCTTCGAGGTGATGGTCCGCCCGCTGATCCGCATCGCGCTCGGCCGTCGCCAGCCGATGCGCCGCGTGGTCTCGGCACGCACGGTCGCCCCCATCACCTCGATCCCCGATCGCAAGGGTTTCCTCCGCGGCCAGCTCATGCGCGACGAAACGACGGGCGACTATCTCGTGCAGGCGCTCGGCGGCGCCGCGGGTTCGTCGTCGCATCTGCTCGCCACCCTCGCCGAGGCGAACTGTCTCGTCATCGTCGATCCCGAGGTCTCCGAAATCCGCACGGGAGACCCGGTGGACGTGGCGTTCCTCGGGCAGCGTGGTTGATGTCCCGTCATCCCGGCTGGCCGGCGGAGCTCGGGCCGCTGCGGGTGGCAGGGGGCGTGGTGACCGTCCGATCGATCCGACTGCGCGACGCCGCGGCGTGGAGCCGTCTGCGTCTGCGAGATCGCGCGCATCTCGAGCCGTGGGAGCCGACCGGTGAGGCGCCGTGGGACATGCGGCACCACATCTCGGTGTGGCCGGGGCTCTACCGGAGTCTGCGCTCGGAGGCCCACAAGGGCCTGATGCTGCCGATGGCCATCGAGCTGGACGGCAGATTCTGCGGGCAGCTGACGGTGGGCAACATCGTGCGCGGAGCATTGCGCTCGGCCTGGATCGGCTATTGGGTGGAGAAGGAGGTCAACGGCCTCGGTGTCGCGACCGCCGCCGTCGCCCTGGGCCTCGACCACTGCTTCGGCCCGGTCGGGCTGCACCGCGTCGAGGCCACCGTGCGCCCGGAGAACGAGGCCAGCCGCGCGGTGCTGCGCAAGGTCGGCTTCCGCGAGGAAGGTCTGCTGAAGCGCTACCTCGACGTCCAGGGCCGGTTCCGCGACCATCTGCTGGTCGCGATGACGGTCGAGGAGGTGCCGGGCTCGGTCTCGGATCGCCTCGTCCGTGCCGGTCGCGCGACCTGGTCCTGATCGCTTTCCGTCTCGAGTCGGGTTCGTCCGCTATGTAACGCAGGTTACTCGCAACTCGAGTAACAATCCCCAGCGCGTGTGGGATCTCTGTGATTAGAGTGAAGAAAGTGTCAATTGGTTTCGCGTGACTCGAGTGACGTCTGTTGTCGATCGAGTCGGCGTTTCTGTACAGGTAAACGCGGTGATGCCGTTAGCCTCATGTAGGTCGGTGGCGTCGACGGGCTGGTAGGGCGACGACTGGAGGGAGGACCACCGGATGCCGAACTCGCTTCTGTGGATCGGGCTCGTTGCCGTGTGGTTGTTCGTTCTGGTTCCCATGCTGGTCACGAAGCGTCCTCGAATCCGGCAGACGACCGACGCCGCGCTCGCAACTCGAGTTCTGCACCGCGGAGACGACGAGCCGATCACCCCTCGAGGGCCGGCCGCCGGGCACCGCAGCGATCCTCATTGGCGTCCGAGTCGTGACCGCACGCACCGCACCCCCGCGGAGGACCGCATGAACACTGAACTCGACGACAGGCCGGAGATCGATTCCGACGAGGCCGACGTCCACCACGAAGCAGCACCCGATCGTGAGCCCGTGCGCGCACACGCACCGCAACGCCGGGGCCGCGGCGGATTCGACCCGCACGCCGATGCGGTCGCCAGCGCCGCACGATACGAATTCCGGCAGCGGGCCGTCCTCGGCCTGCTGATCGCCGCGATCATGACCTCGGCGCTCGCCCTGATCGTCTCGTCGGTCATGTGGTGGCTCGCCGGTCTCGCGGCCGTGGCCCTCGTCGCCTATTTGTTCTACCTGCGGCGCCAGGTGCATCTCGAGCAGGAGATCCGGCGGCGTCGCCTCGCGCGACTGCAACGGTCCCGCGCGGGGGCCCGCGGCGGCCACGACGACGTTCCGCAGCGCCTGCGTCGCCCGGGGGCCGTGGTCCTCGAGGTCGACGACGAGGATCCGGAGTTCGAGCACCTCGATCGCTACGAGGACGACTACGGCATCGACCACGGCTACGACGTCCGAGCGAGCGACGGCGACGACGAGTCCGGCGACTACGTCGTTCCCCGCGCAGTGGGGGAATGATCGTCCTGCGACGCTTACGGCGGGGCCCGCACCGAATCTGTGCGGGCCCCGACCCGGCTTCGGAGCAGGCCGTGAAATCGCCCGTCACCTGCGCCGACACTCCGATTTCGTGATGGACGGGGTGGTTTGCTAGAGTTTGCGAGTCGGTTCCCTCGGAACCTACGGGGCTGTGGCGCAGTTGGTAGCGCGCTTCGTTCGCATCGAAGAGGTCAGGGGTTCGATTCCCCTCAGCTCCACCCCTGAAAGCCCCGCCCTCGGCGGGGCTTTCGTCGTATGCAGGGCCATTCGCTGGCGGGTCCACGCCGAACCCGGCAGACTGTGTGGCATGGACCACAGGATGAGTGACGACGAGTTGCGTCGGGCGATCCGGGTACTGCGCGAGCGCGCCGACCTCGCGCGCAGCGAGAATCGCCACGACGATGTCGAGATGATCGAGCGCACGATTCGGCAATACCAGGAGGAGATGGCCCAGCGGCTCTGAGTTTCCATCCGCCGGAGCCCAACACTCCGGCTCCCAGGTCGCTTCGCTCGGACACACAAGTCGCTTCGCTCGGACACACAAGTCGCTTCGCTCCGGCGCATCCGGTTCGTCCGTGGCGCGCCGGAGCGTCGAGTCGTCACGGCGAGGCTAGGGTGTCGCCATGGCGATCACCGACCTGCGCGGAACCAAATTCCTTGTGACCGGCGCGGCCAGCGGAATCGGCCGCGCCCTGGCCCATGCGGCCTCCGATCGCGGGGCCCGGCTGGTGCTCACCGACCTGCAGGAGGAGGCCCTCGACGAGGTCGTCCGCAGCGTTCGTGAACGCGGCGGCACCGTGCTGCACTCGGCCGCCCTCGACATCTCCGACTACGAGGCCGTCACCGCCTTCGCCCGCGACGTGCACGAGGCGTGCGGGTCGCTCGACATCGTCGCCAACGTCGCCGGAGTGTCGGTGTGGGGCACCGTCGACCGGCTGCAGCACGAGCACTGGAAGCTCATGGTGGACGTCAACCTCATGGGGCCCATCCACGTCATCGAGAACTTCGTGCCGGCCATGATCGAGGCCGGTCGCGGCGGGCACATCGTCAACGTCTCCTCGGCCGCCGGGCTGCTCGCCCTGCCGTGGCACGCCGCCTACAGCGCAAGCAAGTTCGGTCTGCGGGGAGTGTCGGAGGTGCTGCGGTTCGACCTCAAGCGCGACGGCATCGGTGTCTCGCTGGTCGTCCCGGGGGCCGTGCGTACACCGCTCGTCGACACCGTGCAGATCGTCGGCGTCGACCGTGATCGTCCCGAGGTCCGCAAACTCACCCAACGGTTCGTCCGCCACGCCGCGACTCCCGAGAAGGTGGCCGAGCGCATCGTCACCGGCATCCTGAAGAACCGCTTCATGGTCTACACGTCCTTCGACACCCGGTTCGGTTACTGGTGGGCGCGTAAGTTCGCGCCGCCCTACAACCTCGTCATGCAGGCCGCCAACGACTACTTCCGTCGCGTCGTCGGCACCAAATGAAATTCGGCGCGACATGATTCAGTGGATCCGACACCGCTCGGCGGGGCCGGAACCACCTGAATCAATCCGGCGCGCGGTGCAGCTCGGCGTGCAGATGATGCGTCAGAGGGGTGTCGGCGTGGGCCATCCAGAAGTCGTAGACCAGCACGTCGCCGTCGACCTCGAAACGCCGCCGGACCTCGTGCACGGGCTTGGCGTCGGGTGAGCGCTCCAGGGTGAGGGTGGTGAAGTCCAGCACGCCGCCCTCCGGCCGGGCCCGCTGGATCTCGACGAACCCGGTGGGCTGCGAGACGAGCAGTTCGACGTCGTCGCCGCTGCGACGCAGGTAGCCGTTCTCGGTGTGCAACGGGCGTCCCTCCGTGCGGTGCCGCGTACGGCTGACGTACATCAGGAAGGGCTTTCCGGGAATGGTGGCGAACTCGATCGTCTCGTCGTACGCGAAGTCGTCGATGGTGCGGTAGTGGCCGTCGCCACCTCCGGTCCAGCGCCCGGCGAACGGTGCCAGGCACCCGAGCGGGTCGTCGGCCATGAAATCTCCCTCGTGTTCTCGGTGTGTTCTTCGCAATCGTTGCCGCCGTACTCGACGCGCCTGACCCGGATGCCGCCGTCCTGCGCGATACCGTGAGCATATGAGTCATCGCTGGGGTGTCGAGTCCGAAGTCGGTGAACTCCGCGCCGTGATGCTGCACCGGCCCGGTGCCGAACTCGAACGCCTCACGCCCCGCAACAACGACCAGCTGCTCTTCGACGCCCTGCCGTGGGTGGCGCGCGCCCAGGAGGAACACGACGCCTTCGTCGAGCTGCTGCGCAGCCGCGGGGTGGAGGTGTTCCTGCTGGCCGACCTGCTCACCGAGACACTCGAGGCCAGTGGCGCCGCGCGGGTGCAAAGCGTGTCGTCGGCCGTCGACGCACAGCGTCTCGGTTATGCGCTCGCGGAGGAGCTGACGGGCCATCTGCGTGCCCTGCCCGCTGCCGAGCTCGCCCGGATCCTCATCGCGGGCATGACCTTCGACGAACTGCCCGCGGTGGGCAACGGCGCTGCCCCGTCCCTCGTGCGGCTGATGCACCACGGTTCCGATTTCGCGATCGCACCGCTGCCGAACCTGCTCTTCACGCGCGATTCGTCCTTCTGGATCGGCTCGCGCGTGGCGATCCCCAATCTTGCGCTGCCCGCGCGCCGGCGCGAGACCAGCCTCACCGACCTCATCTACGCCTTTCACCCGCAATTCCTCCACGTGCGACGCGCGTACGAATCGCACACCGCGCCCGTCGAGGGTGGCGACGTGTTGCTCCTCGCGCCCGGCGTCGTCGCCGTGGGGGTGGGGGAGAGGACGAGTCCGGCCGGTGCGGAAGCGTTGGCGCGCAGTGTCTTCGACGACGAGCTCGCGCACACCGTGTTGGCGGTCCCGATCGAGCAGCGCCGGGCGTCGATGCACCTCGACACCGTGTGCACGATGGTCGACGTCGACGCGGTGGTGATGTACCCGGCGATCCGGGACAGCCTCCAGGCGTTCGCCATCCACCGCGAGAACGGCGCGGTGCAGATCTCGGGGCCGCGCCCCTTCCTCGAGGCCGCCGCCGACGCGATGGGGATCGAGAAACTGCGTGTCATCGACACCGGTCTGGATTCCGTTGTCGCCGAGCGTGAGCAGTGGGACGACGGGAACAACACGCTGGCCGTGGCGCCCGGCGTCGTCGTCGCCTACGAACGCAATGTCGAGACGAACACCCGCCTCGAGGATTCGGGGATCGAGGTACTGCGGATCGCCGGGTCGGAACTCGGTTCCGGCCGCGGCGGTCCACGATGCATGTCGTGCCCGCTCTCGCGGGCGGTCCTGTAACTCCTCGTCAGAGGATCTCGCGCACCTTGTCGACCGGACGCGCGAGCACGGTGCCCTTGTCGGTGACGACCAGCGGACGCTCGATGAGGATCGGATTCGCGACCATCGCATCGAGCAGTTCGTCCTCGGACGCCTCGGCCAGGTTCAGCTCCTTGTAGAGCGATTCCTTCTTCCGGATCGCTCGACTCGGTGTGAGACGTGCCGCATCGAGCAGCGCCTGCAGTTCGTCTCGGGAGGGCGGAGTCTCGAGATATTTGATGACCGTGGGTTCGAGTCCGTTCTCCTTCAGCAACGCCAGAGTGTTGCGTGACGTGCTGCAGCGCGGGTTGTGATAGATCGTCGCCGTGGTTGCCATGGCCCGATTCTGCCCCGGCGCAATCCGTAACCCGCTGCCACCCGCCGCCGTGTTGCCCGATTCGTCCCTGTTGAAGCCGGTGGGCAGCGTTACTACGATCTCCGCGCACTGAAGTTTTTCGAATTCTCACCAGAAAAGGCACGGAGCACGATGCTCAAAGGTTTCAAGGATTTCCTGCTGCGCGGAAATGTCGTCGAACTCGCCGTCGCAGTGGTCGTCGGCGCGGCGTTCACGTCCATCGTCACGGCGTTCACCGATCACATCGTGAACCCGCTGGTCGCTGCCGTGGGTGGCGACAATGAGATGGGCTTCGGCTTCCGCCTGCTCTCGTCGAACGACGCGACCTTCGTCAACCTGGGCGCCGTCATCTCCGCGGCGATCAACTTCTTGATCATCGCGGCCGTCGTCTACTTCGTGCTCATCGTGCCGGTCAACGCGGCCAAGGCCCGCTTCGCCCCGGAGAAGGAGCCCGAGGACGAGCCGCTGAGCGAGACCGATCTGCTCATCCAGATCCGCGACCTGCTCGAGACCGGGAGTTACAATCACGCCCCTGCCGAGGTGCCCTCGGCCGAAGCGCCCGTCAAGGTCAACGAGCGCTGATAACCTGCGAGAATGCTCGACCTCGCCATCGATCCAGACTCGCCTGTCCCGCCGTTCGAGCAACTGCGGCGACGCATCGTCGACCTGGTCCACGATGGTGAGCTGATCGCTGGTACCAAGCTGCCCACCGTCCGGGGCCTCGCCGACACCCTCGGTATCGCTCCGAACACGGTCGCCAAGACCTACCGGGAACTCGAGAAGGTGGGTGTGCTCGAGGCCCGGGGGCGGGCGGGGACGTTCGTCGCCGACACGGGCGATCCCACCCGCACGCGGGCCCAGCGATCCACCAACGAGTACGTCACCGAGGTGAGGGCACTCGGGATGTCCGACGAGGAGATCCTCGAGTTCGTCTCGGCCGCCCTGCGCGCGGGTTGACCTGCCGATCTTCGGGTTCGTGCAGAGAATGCACGGCGCGTCCGGAATGTGATGATTTTCTCGGGTTCGACGATTCCGCTCCGCAGGCGCCCGAAACTTGCAAGGTTTGTTCGCATGAATGTCCCTGGTGATCGGCCCGGGTCCGAGGAGATCGACGAGGTCTCGGGCGCCCGTGCTTCTGAAGTAGCCGCGTCCGCGGCGCATCCGCCGCAGACCGACAAAGTGGTCTTCGGAGTCGCTGCCGCGCTGGTGGCGGCGATCGTGGTGTGGGGCCTGGCCGCCACCGACAATTTCGGGACCGTTACCGGGAACATCCTCGACTGGATCGTCGTCGAGTTCGGTTGGTTGTTCGTGCTCACGGCGAGCGGATTCGTGTTCTTCGCGCTCTGGCTGGCGGTGAGCCGATACGGCCGCATTCCGCTCGGCAAGGACGACGAGAAGCCGGAGTTCCGCACCGTCAGCTGGATCTCGATGATGTTCGCCGCCGGCATGGGCATCGGCTTGATGTTCTTCGGTGTCGCCGAACCGCTCTCGCACTTCGTCGAGCCGCCACCGGGCAGCACCGGCGGCACCGGCGTCGCGATGGCGACCTCGATGTTCCACTGGAGCCTGCATCCCTGGGCGATCTACGCCGTGGTGGGTCTGGCCATCGCCTACGGCACCTTCCGCAGGGGTCGCAAGCAGCTCATCAGCTCGGCGTTCATCCCGCTGCTGGGACGCCGGGCCGAAGGTCCGCTCGGCAAGGTCATCGACATCCTCGCCCTGTTCGCGACCCTGTTCGGCACCGCGGCGTCGCTCGGCCTGGGCGCGCTGCAGATCGGCTCGGGCTTCGAGGTCACCGGCTGGCTCGAGACGGCCGGAGTGATGCTGCTCGTCGCGATCGTCGCACTGCTCACGCTCGCGTTCATCGCCTCCGCGGTCACGGGTGTCGCCAAGGGCATCCAATATCTGTCGAACATCAACATGGTGCTCGCCGCGATCCTGGCGATCTTCGTGTTCGTGCTCGGACCCACCGTCTTCATCCTCAACCTCGTGCCCACCACCCTCGGTGCCTACGCCGCGGAGTTCGCCCGCATGTCGGCGCGCACGGCCGCCTCCAACGAGGCCGCAGGTGAGTGGCTGTCGAGCTGGACGATCTTCTACTGGGCGTGGTGGGTCTCGTGGGCGCCCTTCGTCGGCATGTTCCTCGCCCGCATCAGCCGCGGCCGCACCATCCGCGAGTTCATCGTCGGTGTCATCCTCGTCCCGAGCCTCGTCAGCCTCATCTGGTTCTCGGTGTTCGGCGGCGCCGGTATCGGACAGCAGCTGGACGGCCTGGACATCGCGGGTGCCGACAGCGTCGAAGGACAGCTGTTCGGGGTGCTCGGCAACCTCCCGCTCACCGGCATCGCCACGGTCGTCGCGATGCTCCTCATCGCCATCTTCTTCATCTCCGGAGCGGACTCCGCGTCGATGGTGATGGGCAGCCTCAGTCAACGCGGCACCCTCGCGCCGAATCGCGGCGTCGTGGTCTTCTGGGGCGGACTCACCGGCGGTGTCGCGGCCCTGCTGCTGTGGAGCGGCGGCGAGGAAGCCCTCAACGCCCTGCAGACGATGACGATCATCGCGGCAGCTCCCTTCCTCCTCGTGATGATCGGTCTGTGCGTGTCGCTGTACCGGGATCTGCAGCGCGACCCCCTGATCACGGGCGGGCGCAGGAAACGGACACTGCGCAAGGTCGAATGACCGAGCGGTCCCACATCGAGGACGTCGAGTTCCTGCTCGACGTCCTCGATGCGCGTCCGGGCACGTCCGTCCTCGCGATCGACGCCGGGCCCGCCTCCGCCGTGGTCGCCGAGAACGTCGGTCCCCACGGCCGCGTGCGCGTGGCACCCTCGGTGACCCGCGCCCACGAGTTCGCGCAGCGGGAGAAGTTCGACCGCATCTATGCACTCGACATCCCCGACCTCCGCGAGGACACCGCCGCCGCGGCCGCCCTCGCGCCGCTGCTGACCGACGACGGACAACTGTGGGTGATCGACGGGGCAGGACCGGGGGAGGACACCGGAACCGTCTCGATGACCGTGAGCACCGTTCTCGCACGGGCAGGATTCGCGATCGTCGACATCCTCGAACGCGGATCGCGAGTCGCGGTGTGGGCGGCGGCCGGACGACGGCATCACGGGGTGACACACGACGCCGCGTGCCTGCGGTGAGTTGTCGCCCACCCCGAGTACGGTGTCGCCTGCCCGGCAGTTGCTCTTCGAGAGGAGTGCGCGTGACCGACACCGACCGATTCGACGAGGCCCTCGACCGCGATTGGTCCCGTTACGCCTCGCAACTGGCCCGGCGCATCTCCGAACTCGCCGGACCCGACGCCTTCGAACTGCACGCCGAGACCGCCTCGGGGCCCGCGGCCTGCGTGCGGGTGCTCGCGAGCGCCGGGGGACACGCCACGATCGAGGTCACCGGATCCGAGCCGGTCACCAGGCCCGTGTCCGAGGCCCACACGCTCGCCCGGCACATCGTGTCGGTGCTGCGCGGTCGCGGGAAGGTGCCGCATCCGGCCTTCTTGCAGGCACACCCGCCCTCAGCCCTCGGCGACCTCCGCGAACGCGTGAGCGATGCGCTCGCGCACGCCCTCGGCCGCCCTGTGCCGGTCGACGCCGACGGCGACTTCGTCGTCGTCCTCGACTCCCATGTGGTCTTCGTCGTGATCGACGATGACGGCAGCATCCGGCTGTGGGCACCGCTGCTGCACGCCATCCCCGAGGACGAGACCCCGGGAGCCGCGCCCACCGGCGGTCGCACCCACGCGCTCGCCGAGCTCACCGAACTGAACCGGACGTGGCCGCACATCAAGGTGGTGCTCGTCGAGGACCGGCTTGTCGCCACCGTCGACCTGCTCGGCGATCCGTTCGTGCCCCGCCACCTGTCCGAGCTGCTCCAACGACTCAAGGTCTTCCTCACGGTCGTCGACGAGCGATTCGCGCGCCGCTTCGACGGCATCCGCTACGGCTCCGACAGGGACCGCGACGTCGAGCTGGCCGAGGGCAGCGTGCTCGACGAACCCAACTGAGCTCTCCTCGGGACGAGCGACTGCGCTCCGCTCAGCGCCAGCTGGGGAGCCACAGCTGGTCGTTCCAGTGCTCCGGGGTGATCGGCAGCGCCGTGAGAATCGGCCACAACCACACGAAGTTCGCGATGACGAGCCCGACGTACAGGCACACCACGAGCAGCCCGGTCGTCCGTCGTTCCGTCGAGGCATGCGGCGACCCGAGGATGTCGCCGAGCACCAGCGCGACCCCCATCACCAGGAACGGCGCCATCGGCACCGCGTAGAAGTAGTACATCTGCCGGTCGAGGCTCGCGAACCACGGGAGGATCCCCGCGCCGTATCCGGTGAGCACCGCGGCCCACCGCCAGTCGCGGCGGACGAGCAGCTGCCACAGCCCCCATCCGAGCATCGGCAACGACACCCACCACAGCGCCGGCGTTCCGACCAGCATCACGGCCTTGACGCACTGCTCCGCGTCGCACCCGCTGATCCGTTCGCCGTCGGCGAAGTAGTACAGCATCGGGCGCAGACCCATCGGCCACGTCCACGGCTTCGATTCCCAGGGGTGCTGGTTGCCGGCCGAGTTCGTCAGGCCGGAGTGGAACTCGAGGACGCTCGCGCTGTAATACCAGAGCGATCGCAGCGCGTCGGGCACGAAGGAGAACA
Source organism: Rhodococcus sp. 852002-51564_SCH6189132-a (assembly GCF_001665495.1). Lineage (NCBI taxonomy): Bacteria > Bacillati > Actinomycetota > Actinomycetes > Mycobacteriales > Nocardiaceae > Rhodococcus > Rhodococcus sp. 852002-51564_SCH6189132-a. Next base: position 99,091 of record NZ_LZMJ01000038.1, on the reverse strand, counting down.
TCCCGTCGTGGCCGATCCGCGAGCCGACCGCGTGACGGTAGACGCCGGTCTCGCTCGCGAACCATGACCAGTAGGTCGACAGATACACCCCGAGCGGGACGAGCACGAGGGCGTACAGCGCCGGGCCGATATCGCGCAGGGCCGTCCCGACCCACGGTCGCTGCACCCGGTACGCGCGTCGCGTCGCGAGGTCGAAGGCCACGGACATCAGCCCGAAGAACGCGATGAAGTACAGGCCCGACCACTTGGTGCCCACCGCCAGACCCAGCAGGATGCCTGCGCCGAAGCGCCACCAGCGCACACCGAAACGCGGACCCCACACACTGTCGAGGACACGGCCCTCGGCGTGCACCTTCGCCATGCGGGCACGTACGTCGTCGCGGTCGACGATCAGGCACCCGAAGGCGGCGACGACGAAGACCGCCTGGAAGATGTCGAGCATGCCGAGGCGGGACGACACGAAGGTCACCCCGTCGACGACGAGCAGCAGACCGGCGACCGCGCCGAGCATCGTCGACCGGGTCAGCCGCCGCACGATCCGCACGACCAGCAGGACGAGCACGACACCGGCCGCGGCGGCCGAGAAACGCCAGCCCCACGCGGTGTATCCGAACAGTGCCTCGCCGATCGCGATCATCTGTTTGCCGACGGGCGGATGCACGACGAGCCCGTAGCCGGGATTGTCCTCGATCCAGCCGCCGGTGAGCACCTGCCAGCCCTGCGGTGCGTAGTGCTTCTCGTCGAACACCGGCGTCTTCGCATCGGTGGGGTAGTTGAGCATCGTGAACCGCGTGATCGCGGCGAGCGCCGTGACGAAGGCGGTGACGATCCAGCCGCGCGCCCGATCTCCCGGAAGGGGCTCGGGTCCGGGCACCAACGGGCCGGGACCGATGAGGCGACGATCCTGCGCTGCCGACGGACCACGGCCGGGGGCCTGTGAAGGGCTGCGGTCCGTCACGGTCACGTTCCGATCGTAGGCTGAGCCGTATGCAGGCAGCCAAACCGGTCCACGGCGCGAATCCGGGAGAGGGCCGGCTCGTGCTGGCCGCCACTCCGATGGGAGATATCGGTGACGCCTCGGCGCGTCTCCGCGACGCTCTCGGCACCGCCGACGTCATCGCCGCCGAGGACACCCGGCGCACCAAGGCACTCGCCGCGGCGCTCGGCGTCACCATCACCGGGCGGGTCGTGAGCTTCTACGATCAGGTCGAGGTGTCGCGACTGCCGGGCCTGGTCACCGACATCGAGGAGGGCCGCACCGTCCTGCTCGTCACCGACGCGGGCATGCCGTCGGTGAGCGATCCCGGCTATCGGCTCGTCGCGGCGTGCGTCGAGGCCGGTCTGCCGGTGACCTGCCTGCCCGGTCCGTCCGCCGTGACCACCGCCCTCGCCCTGTCGGGCCTGCCGGTCGAGCGGTTCTGCTTCGACGGGTTCCCACCCCGCAAGCCGGGCCAGCGACGCGCGTATTTCGGCACGCTCGTCCAGGAGCCTCGCGCCGTGGTGTTCTTCGAGGCACCGCACCGGCTCGCGGCCTGTCTGGCCGACGCCGTCGACGTGCTCGGCGGTGACCGTCGCGCCGCCGTCTGCCGCGAACTCACCAAGACCTACGAGGAAGTGCGCCGCGGCACGCTCGCCGAACTCGCCGAGTGGGCCGTCGAGGGCGCGCGCGGTGAGATCACCGTGGTGCTCGAAGGGGCGGTTGCCGTGGCCACCGACCCCGTCGACCTCGTCGACGAGGTGGAACGGAAGGTCGAGGACGGGATGCGGCTGAAGGACGCCTGCGCCGTCGTCGCCGAAGCGGCGTCGACGTCGTCCGGTGCGACGGTCTCGAAGCGCGAACTGTACGACGCGGTGCTGGAAGCGCGTCGCGACTGACGCGGCCTGCCGCCCACCGATCGAGAAGAACGCATATCGGACGCGCCGCGGGGTCCGGGGACATTGCGTGCCACGGAAGCCTAGACTCTGCCGGGTCCCGAGCGCAGACGTCACCGGCACCGGCCGGTCGGACGCTGTCGGGGGCTTCGGACGATCAGGAGGACGCGGATGGATTCGGTGAACGATTTCCTCGTCGAGGTGGGCGGGGTGGTGTGGGGGCCGTACCTGCTCATCCCGCTGCTGTTGGGCACGGGCCTCGTGCTCACGATTCGGCTGAAGGGCATCCAGTTCCGCAAGCTGTGGCCCGCACTGCGGCTGGGTCTGATCACCCGCCACGATCCCGGAGCCACCGAAGGTGACATCTCCCAGTACCAGGCACTGACCACCGCGCTCGCCGCGACGGTGGGCGTGGGCAACATCGCCGGTGTCGGCACCGCGATCTACTTCGGTGGGCCCGGCGCACTGTTCTGGATGTGGGTCACCGGCCTGGTCGGCATGGCCAGCAAGTACTCCGAGGCCTTCCTCGGCGTGAAGTACCGCACGACCGACGCCAAGGGTGAGCAGAGCGGTGGTCCGCAGTACTACCTCGCCCGCGCCATCCCCAACAAGGCCGGTCTCGTCCTGAGCCTGCTGTTCGCGGTGTTCGCGGTGCTCGCCAGCTTCGGTATCGGCAACATGACCCAGGCCAACACCGTCGCCACCCAGCTCGACGACACCTTCGGTGTGCCGACCTGGATCAGCGGTGTGCTCATGACGGTGCTCGCTGCCGCAGTCCTGCTCGGCGGCATCAAGTCCATCGGCAGGGTCACCGCCGCCTTCGTGCCCGCGATGATCCTCCTGTACGTCGGCGCCGGCATCATCGTCCTCGCGGTCAACTTCACCCAGATCCCCGACGCCTTCGCGCTCATCTTCACCGACGCCTTCACCGGCACCGCGGCCACCGGCGGCTTCATCGGATCGGTCTTCATGATCGCGCTGCGCTACGGCGTCGCCCGCGGCATCTTCTCGAACGAGTCGGGCATGGGCAGCGCGGCGATCGCCGCCGCGGCCGCCCAGACCACCCACCCGGTCCGTCAGGGCCTGGTGTCGATGACCCAGACGTTCATCGACACGATCATCGTCGTCACCTTCACCGGCCTGGTCATCGTCACCACCGGAGCCTGGGAGTCCGGCGAGCAGGGCGCTGCCATGACGTCGGCCGGCTTCGCCGACGGCCTCGGCGGGGACTGGGGTCACTGGATCGTCGCCATCTCGGTCGTCTTCTTCGCCTTCTCGACGATCCTCGGCTGGTCGTACTACGGCGAGCGGTGCGTCGAGCGTCTCGTCGGTCGCCGCGGCGTGGTGCCCTACCGCGCGGTCTTCGTGATCGTGGTGTTCATCGGTGCCACCACCCAGCTCGAGGTGGTCTGGAACTTCTCCGACGTGATGAACGGCCTCATGGCCCTGCCGAACCTGATCGGTCTGCTGGTGCTGTCGGGTCTGATCGCGCGGGAGACGAAGGCCTATCTCGATCGCGATCCGTACCTGTTGGGCAACCCCGTCGCGACGGACGATCCCGACATCGTCAAGTAACCGGAAAAACGGGAAAGGGCCCCGCGATGCGGGGCCCTGAACGTATGTGGAGCATGCCTCCACGCCGACCCGGAACTACCCCTCGTCAGTCCCTATCGGCGTGGAGGCCCCCGCCCCACGCTGCAAGGTCGAACCTTGCGTGGTCACCACTCTTCCGTGTCATTGACGGGGACTGAAAATACCGACCGGCGCGGAACCGGTATCATCCCTGCTCAGACGTGGTGAGGAATTTTTCCGCAGCGGATGTTTGCACGCGGGGAACGGGAGTACGAAGGGCGCGGAACGGATGTCAGACACCGGCGGAAAGCCTGGTTCGGCGCAACGTCAGTTCTTCGCCGACCAGCTGCGGATGCTGTTCGCCGCAGCCGGTCGTCCCGCCCTCAAGAAGGTCGTCTCGGAGGCCGCGACCGTCGCCCGGGCGGTGGGCAGCGACCGGACCGTCTCCGTCCAGCGGGTCAGCGACTGGCGCAGCGGCAACCGGATGCCGGCCAACTTCGAGTCGGTGCATCCGGTACTCGTGGTCCTCATCCGCGCGGCGCGGGAACTCAACGCCGAACCTCCGGCCCCCGGTCTGTACTCCCTGAAGCAGTGGGAGAGCTGGTGGAAGGCCGCGCGCGGGCAGGCGAACGCTCCGCGCACCAAGGAATCGGCATCGGCATCGGTGCCGCCCGGGGTCCGCCCGTACAAGGGACTCGCGTCCTACCGACAGAACGACGCCCGGCTGTTCTTCGGGCGCACCCAGAGCGTGCGCAGCCTCGCCGACGTGGTGACGGCGTCCCACGGGCAGGGCCCGGTCGTGGTGACCGGTGCCTCCGGCGTCGGCAAGTCCTCGCTCGTGCAGGCCGGTCTCATTCCGCAACTGTGTTCCGCGCCCGACTGCCACCCGGTGGTCCTCACTCCCGGCACCGACCCGGTCGCACGACTGGTCGACGCGCTCCCCGAACTGGCCGACGTCGGCGACCCGGCCGACCACACCGCCGTCCACACGGCCCTGCGTGCCGCGACCTCGCGCTCGTCGTCGTCGTTGCTGCTGATCGTCGTCGACCAGATCGAGGAACTGTTCACCCAGTGCAGCGACGTCGCTCTGCGCACCGCATTCCTCACTCTGCTCGAGACGGCGTCGACCTGTTCCGACGGCGACGCGCCTGCCCTCGTCGTCGCGACGATGCGGTCGGACTTCTACGACCAGGCAGTGGCCACCCCGGTGCTCGCCCGGGCTCTCGAGCGGCGGACCAAGACCGTCCAGCCCCTCGACCGCGACGACCTCGTCGAGGTCATCACCGCTCCCGCCAAGCTCGTGGGGGTCCGCCTCGAACCCGGCCTCGTCGACCTCATCCTCCACGACCTCACGGGCCTGGCCGACGGTGAGATCAGCGGCACCGAGCTTCCCCTGCTCTCCCACCTGCTCGACTCGCTGTGGGACAAGCGCAGCGGGGGCACGCTCACCGTCGCCGCCTACCGCGCGACCGGCGGGGTCCGCGGATCCGTCGCCGCCGGCGCCGAACGGGCATGGGAGAGTCTCGCCGACGACGTCGACCGGGCCCGTGCCCGCTCGATGCTCGTCCACCTGGTGTACGTCACCGCGACCGGCACGGACGTCAAGATCGCCCGGTCGCTGAACGAACTGCTCGCGGTGGGCGGCGAGGATCGCGACGCGTCGAAGCGCGTCCTCGACCATTTCGTGTCGGCACGTGTGCTCGTCGTCGACGCCGACTACGTCGAACTCATCCACGACGCGGTGATCGACGCGTGGCCCCGGCTCAAGTCCTGGATCCAGCAGGACCGCGCCGGCGCCGCCTTGCGACAGCAGATCGAGGCCGACGCATCGACCTGGCTCGCCTCCGGACGCAACCGGGAACTGCTCTACCAGCGCGGACGCATGGATGTCGTGACCGAGCAGAACCCGCACCTCGCCACGGCGGGAACCCCCGAGGATCGGCGCGGACCGGTCGCGCTCAGCCCTACCGCAGTGGCCTTCCTCGACGCCTCCCGCCGGCAGATCGCCCGCGAGACACGGACCCGGCGCGTCGGCATCGCCGCGATGGCGCTGTCCACGATCATCGCGTTCGTCATGACCGGTCTGGCCTGGGACGCGAAGGGACGGGCCGAGACGGCACGGAGCACCGCACAGTTCCAGCAGATCGTCGCGCTGTCCGACTCCCTGCGCGACGAGGACCCCACCACCTCGGCGAATCTGGCGCTCGTCGCGGCCGAACTCCAGCCCGACAACCCGGTCGCGTACTCGAGGCTCATCGCCAGCCAGGCCGTCCCCCTCGCCTACACGCTGAGCGGACACACCGGTCCGGTCTACGGCGTCGTCGTCTCACCCGACGGGTCCACCCTCGCGTCGGCCAGCGACGACGGCACCGTCCGCCTGTGGGCACTCGACGGCGACGAACCGGTCGCGGTGGGCGATCCGTTGCAGTTGTCGTCGAAGTACATGGCGTCCGTCTCGTTCAGCCCCGACGGCCGTTTCCTCGCGATCGGTGCAGGTGACGGCGGTGTGTGGATCTACGACGCGTCCGATCGGGCCGCGCCGCGCGTGGTGCTCGACCGGCAGGTCTACGCCGGCGGCGCCGTGCACAACGTGCGGTACTCACCCAACGGGCGGGTGCTCGCCGTGCCCTACGACGACGGGCACGTCGCACTCGTCGACACCTCGGATCCCGGATCGGGCCGGTTCCCCGTCACCTTGGTCGATGAGCACGACGGTGGTGTGCGGACGGTGGCCTTCCGTCCCGGTGGGCAGGTCCTCGCCACGTCGAGCGACGACCGCACCGTCCGGCTATGGGACGTGAGCACGCCCTCGCGGCCGGTGCCGCTCGGTGAGCCGCTCACCGGTTTCGGCGACGTGGCCCATTCGGTGAGCTTCAACGGCGACGGCACGATCCTCGCGGCGAGCAGCGACGACGGTGTGCTGCACCTGTTCGACACCACCGATCCGCGCGCGGCCCGCCCGCTGGGGGTGCCGACGAACGCCCACACCGGCGGTGTCTGGAACATCGCGTTCCTCCCCGACGGACGCACACTGGCGAGCGCGTCCTGGGACGGCACCGCGAAACTGTGGGACGTCGACCCGTCGACACGAACCCTCGACGAGATCGGCCCGCCGCTGACCGGGCACGGAGGCGGTGTCCCGACGCTCGCGGTGAGCCCGACCGGGACCACCGTCGTCACCGGCGGACAGGATTCCAACGTCCGGGTGTGGACGATGCCGCAGACCCGGATGGCGGTCGCCGACGGAGCGCTGACCAGGCCGGCGATCGATCGTGCCGGAGCCCTCGTCGCGACCGGCAGCTACGGACCGGATGTCACGCTCTGGCGGGTCGGTCAGGGCGGCGACTGGAACCGCGCCGGTGGGATCGCGTTGCCGCGCCCGCTCGGCGGTGCGTACGTGTGCGCGCTCTCGCCCTCGGGCACGATCCTGGCCACGGCACCGACCTCCGGCGGCAGCGTGCAATTGTGGGACGTGCGCGATCCGGCAACACCGAAGCCGTTCGGCGATCCGGTGCCGCTCGACACGAGGTTCACCTCCGCCCTGGCGTTCGGACCCGACGGCACGACCCTCGTGACCGGCGCCGACGACTCCACGGTGCAGTTGTGGGACATCGCGGATCCCGCCGAACCGGTGCCGTGGGGCCAGCCGCTGACGGGACCGAAGAATCTCGTGCGCAGTGCTGCCATCAGCCCCGACGGCCGAAGTCTCGTGGTCACGAGCGCCGACAGCGAGATCTACGCCTGGAACGTGACCGATCCGCGCTCCCCGACACGGGTGAACGTCTCGGACGGGCACGCAACCGGCGTGAACACCGTGGCCTTCGACGGGTCGAGCGACGTGCTGGTGACCGGCGGGGACGACCACGACGTGGTGGTCTGGGACCGCACCGAGTCCGGTGACTTCGTCGCCCGCGAGACCCGGTTGAGCGGCCACACCGGCACGGTCTACTCCGTCTCCATCACCCCCGACGGCACCCGCGCGGTCAGCGGCAGCGACGACGGGACTGTCCGTCTGTGGGACGTCGCCGACCCGGGCGGCATGCACGAGATCGGTGGCCCGGTCACCGACATGGGAACGGGACGATGGCAGGTGACCTTCGCGCCCGACAGCACCATCGTCGCCGCCGGTGGCGACGGTCTGCTCCGCACATGGGGGCTCGACGCCGATGCCGTCGTAGCCCGCATCTGCCGTTCCACCTCGGTGCGACTCGAGGAGGTCCTCGACCGTTACGAGTTGCCGTCGCCTCCCGACGAGGTGTGCTGAACGGCTGCCCGCGCGTCGCCGAGCGCGAGGATGCTGGCGGCCTTGTCGAGGCATTCCTGCCATTCCGCGTCGGGATCGGAGTCGATGGTGATGCCGCCTCCCACACCGAGCGCGCACACGCCGTTGCCGCTGTCGTCGTGCCCGAACTCGACGGTGCGGATCGCGACGTTCAGTTCGGTGCCGGCGATCGGACTCGACATGCCGACGGTGCCGCAGTAGACACCTCGCGCGGAACCCTCCCACCTGGTGAGCAGCGTCCGGGCGCGGAGTTTCGGGCAGCCCGTCACCGATGCGGGCGGGAACGCCGCGTCGAGCACATCGGCGACCGTCACACCCGGTCGCCGCTCCGCCGCGACGGTGGACACCAGATGCCACACGCCGGGTGCGGGACGCACGGTCAGAAGATCCTCGACCCGCACCGAACCGGTCTCGGCGACGCGGCCGAGATCGTTGCGGACGAGATCGACGATCATCACGTTCTCGGCGACGTCCTTGACCGATGCCCGTAGCCCGGCGGGGTCGGCGGAGAGGGGGAGGGTGCCCTTGATCGGACTCGACCGCAGCGTGTCGCCGTGGAGGGAGACGAACAGTTCGGGCGAGAGCGACGCGACCGCACCCCACGATCCCTGCAGGTAGGCGGCGCGCGGAGGGTCAGTCCGGGAGATCCCGTCGGCGAAGAACGCCAGCGGATCGCCGTCCCATCTGCCCGTGAACCGCGTGCACACGCACGCCTGGTACACCTCGCCGGCGCGGATCGCGTCGAGACAGTGGTCGACGCCGCGGCGGTGCTCGTCGCGAGGCGGTGGTGTCCAGTCGATGTGCCAGTCCGTGGCGTTCGTCGACTCTGTGGCGTTCGTCGGCGGGGCGGCGGTCGACGGTGAATCGAGGACTGCCGCGGCGAGATCGTCGGGGCAGGGTGCGGTACCGAGGGTCTCGTACCACCAGCACCCGTCGGCGTCGAGACGCAGGACAGTGTCGGTCCACCCGCTCGCGGCGAGGGGCAGCGCGGGCCGGTCCGGGATGCGATCCGGGTAGGCGAGATAACCGATGCGCCCGCCTCCGATGAGCGGCCGGTCGTCACTGCGCTGGAAGCGCCGATCGGCACCGCCGGGCCCGGGAGCGTCCGCGGGGAGGGAGAAGACCTCTGCCGGTGGGACGGATTCGACGGACACGGACGGGACGAGCACGGCCGCCGCCCCGAACCATTCACCCGACAGTGCCGCCGGGGCGGGGATCGCGAGGATCCTGGCGCGTTCTGCGAGTGCACCGAGCACGCGATCGACGGTGCCGCCGCGGCCGAGTCGTTCCATCCGCATGACGTCAGCTTGTCATGTCTGGTCGGAAGCATCGGGACGAGCCCGGAGATGCGTGAGCTTGTCGGGATTGCGGACCACGTAGACGCCGGTGATCAGGTGGTCGTCGATCTCGAGGTGCAGCACCATGTCGAGGACACCTGCCGAGTAGACGAGGAAACCGGGCATCGAGTTCACCACGGCCGGCTCGATGGTCATGTCGGGCAGCGGATGCCGGACCAGTCCGAGGAACAGGCCGGCGACCTTCGCGGAGCCGAAGACCGGAACTCGGGCCGCAGTGACCTTGCCGCCACCGTCGGCGAGGTACCGCACGTCGGGAGCCAGCAGCGACAGCAGTCCGTCGAGGTCGCCGGTGGTGGCCGCGGTGAGGAACGCCGCGACCACCCGGTCGGTCTCGTCGCCCGCGGGAGTGAAGCGTCGCTGCCGGGCATGGACGTGCTCGCGGGCGCGGTGCGCGATCTGCCGGACGGCACTCTCGGTACGGTCGACCGTCTCGGCGATGCGCCCGTACTCGAAACCGAACACCTCGCGCATCACGAAAACCGCGCGTTCGACGGGCGTCAATGTCTCGAGCACCAACAGCATCGCGGTCGACACCGACTCGGCGAGTTCGACCTCGGCGGCTGCGTCGGGGGCGGTGAGCATCGGCTCGGGCAACCACGGCCCGACGTAGTCCTCCCGGCGGCGTTGCGTCGAGCGCAGCGAGTTCAGCGCCTGACGCGTCACGATCTGCGCCGCGTAGGCCCGCGGATTGTCGACGCTGCCGGTGTCGGTGCGGGCCCAGCGGATGTAACTCTCCTGCAGGACGTCCTCGCTGTCGGCGACACTGCCGGTGATCTCGTAGGCGATCGAGAACAGCAGTCCCCGATGCTCGGTGAAGACGTCGTCGCCGGTCATACGTGAGCCTTCTCGCGTGCGGCGGTGTCCGGTCCGCGTCGGGACGGCAGGGCACGTCCGCGCGCCTGGAGTTGCATGGTGTGGATGGTCCCACGAACGACGGCTTCCTTCACCGGTGCTGCGAGCCGACCGCGCAGGGCCCACCTCGACGGGGTGTCGTCGCGTGCCGACAACTGCACGACGCCGCGATCGCGGCCGAGAGAGATGCAGGTCGTGACGAAACCGAGCGAGAGCGGTGCCGGCTCGCGTCCCTGCAACAACTGCCACACCGTGTCGGCGCCGTGGATGCCGAGCGGCATCGCCGCCTGGCAGCTCATGCGCAGGTGGTCGTTGCCGTCCACCACCACTGCGTCGCCCACGCCGACGATCGGCGAGCCGTCGACCGCCTGCAGGGTGTCGCGCACCCGGAGACGACCGTCGTCGTCGACCGGCAGGCCGCTGCGACGCGCCAGGTCGGGCACGGAAAAACCGGCCGTGCGGACCACGAGGGTCGCGGGGATCTCGGAGCCGTCGTCGAGGACGACCGAGCCGTCGTCGATGCGGGCGACCCGCGTTCCCGACCGGACCTGAACGCCCAGTTCGTCGAGCCGGTGGCGGATGTAACGCTGCGTGTTCACAGGAAGGGCCGCTCCCGGATCGCCGACGAGGACGAGGGTGTGCCGCGGATGCGACTGTGCGAGTTCGGTGACGGTCTCGAGACCGGTGAGCCCGCCACCGATCACGACGACGGAGGCGTGATCGTCCGCCTCGAGGAGCGCGTCGCGCAAGGCAGTGGCGGAGTCGAGGTCGGCGACGGAGAACGCCTTCTCCGCACCGGGGATCGCGCCGGAGCCCGTGGTGCTGCCGACGGCGTAGACCACCGCGTCGCATGGCAGGACCGTGCCGTCGGCGAGGGACACCGCGTAGGGCTCGATCCGTACGGCCGTGCCGACGTGCAGCGTCACCCGCGGGTGCAGGAGATCGGACAGTTCGTGTGTGGCGGTTCCGGATCCGGCCGCCACCTGGTGGAGCCGGACGCGTTCGACGAAGACCGGTCGCGGGTTCACGACGGTGACCGCCACCTCGGGGTGTTCGGCGAGCAAGCGGTTCGCAGCCATCACTCCGGCGTAGCCCGCCCCTACGACCACCACATGGAATTGCGTCGTCATCGCTCTGTTCCCTTCGCTTGTCGGAAGTGGTGTCACCGATAGGACACCGCTCGTGGCAGGGATGTGACACGGCGCCACCGCGAATTCCTGTGACGCCCGTCTCCTGCTGTCGACCTCGTCGGTGATCGATCCGGTCAGCGACCGACCGTGCGGAATTCCGTTGTCAGCGAGGCGGTCTCGGCCGCATCCCGACCGGCGTGGAAGCCGTCGGCGTCGACCCCGCGGCTACGCGAGTCGCGGGTGACGGGGAACAACCGCCGGAACTCGGTGTCGACGGCGTCGGAGCGTCTGGCGAGGATGGGTGCGAGTTTCGTGATGGGCATCTGCGCGTCGGCGGCGGCGTGGGCGGTGGCCCGGACGTCCGCCTCGCGGAGACGTTCGCCGATCCGGTGCGCGTAGCCGGTGAGGAAGGCGCGGCGGAAGTAGGTCGCGGACGATCCGCGCCGCCCCGCCGTTCCGGCCGCCTGCACGGCCCGTCCGGCCTGCACGAGCAGCGAGGTGTACAGCATCTCGGCCTGCTGCAGGTCGGTGGCGGTACCGACGATCGTCGCGATCTGCACCCGGGTGAACCACACCGTGCGCACGCGGTTCGCGTCGCCGATGGCGGTGAGGAGCAGGACCTTCTCGCGGATGTACGGGCTGTCGAGGTGGATGCGCCGGCCGACGACAGGGTCGGTGCCGGAGTCGGGTCCGGCCAGCAGCGCCGCACCCACGGCGTGACGCGAGACGAGTTCCTGCGCCTTCGCGGTGAGCGCTTCGGCCTCGTCGGGGAAGTCGGTGGACTCGGCCTTCGACAGCAGTGCCCGGATGCGTTCGAGGATCCGGGTGTCGGGCGGGGCGGGCGCAGACGGGTCGCCGGACCGGACGGACGGCCATCGCGACGGCGGGGGTGTGAGGATCGCGAAGGACGGCAGGTACTTCCAGGTGAAGGCGAGCCCTTCGATCTCGAAGCGGGTGACGTCGGGGAACGCGCGGAACAGACCGTCGGCCAGGGTCGGGGCTCCGGCGGCGTGGGCCGGACGCGGGTGCCGGCGGGTGATCTCGTCGAGCTGCCGTACCCACTCGACGGGGGCGCGTTCGGCCGCGCGCCGGATCTGCGCGTCGAACAGCATCGTGGCCGCCGTCAGTGCGACATCGGAGGGACCACCCGAGCGGGCCGTCACGTGGAGCACGTCGGCGGGCTGCCATCCCCGCTCGTAGGCACCGCCCAGCTCGGCGAGCAGGGAGTGCTCGTTCAGGCCATCGGATCGAACATGTGTTCTATCGCTGCGCATGCGCCGCAGTGTGGCGCACGGCACCGACAGGTTTGCGCGGCGACGGAGAACACGCAGGTGAAAGCTCTCCGTCGCCGGATCGGACGCTCAGTCCTCGTCGACGTAGCGCGGGAACACCGGTGCCGGGGCGGGCAGGGTCGTGCCCGGAGCCAGGCGGGTCGCGACGGCGTCGAACTGCCGTGCCTCGGGTGTCTGACCGAGGAGATCGAGGATGTTCGCGGCGGCATCGGGCATCACCGGCTGGACGAGCAGACCCACGATCCGAACGACCTCGAGCGTGACGTACAGGACCGTCGCCATCCGCTCGGGATCGGTCTTGCGCAGCACCCACGGCTGCTGCGCCGAGAAGTAACGGTTGGTCTCGCCGAGGACGTGCCAGATCGCTTCGAGACCGAGGTGCAGGGCCTGCGCGTCGAACTCGGCGCGCACCTTCGCGAGCAGCGCGTCGGCCTGGGCGAGCATCGCCTCGTCGTCGGCGGTGAACTCGCCCGGCGTGGGCACGGTGCCCTCGAGATTCTTCGCGACCATCGTCAGGGAGCGCTGCGCGAGGTTGCCGAGGTCGTTGGCGAGATCGGCGTTGATGCGGGTGACGATCGCCTCGTGGCTGTAGCTGCCGTCCTGGCCGTAGGAGATCTCGCGGAGCAGGAAGAAGCGCAGCTGGTCGAGGCCGTACCGGTCGACCATCTCGAGCGGGTCGACGACGTTGCCGACCGACTTCGACATCTTCTCGCCCTTGTTGAACAGGAAGCCGTGGACGAAGACCCGCTTCGGCAGTTCGAGCCCCGCCGACATGAGGAAGGCCGGCCAGTAGACGGTGTGGAACCGCGTGATGTCCTTGCCGATGATGTGCAGGTCGGCGGGCCAGTAGCGGCGGTAGGACTCCGATTCGGTGTCGGGGAAGCCGGCGCCGGTGAGGTAGTTGGTCAGCGCGTCGACCCACACGTACATGACGTGATCGGGGTGATCGGGGACCGGCACACCCCAGTCGAAGGTGGTGCGGGAGATCGACAGGTCCTTCAGGCCGCCGGAGACGAAGCTGACGATCTCGTTGCGGCGGGTGGCCGGGGCGATGAAGTCGGGCTGCTTCTCGTAGAGCTCGAGCAGCTTGTCCTGATAAGCCGACAGTCGGAAGAAGTAGGTGGACTCCTCGGTCCACTCCACGGGGGTGCCGGTGTCGGTGGAGATCCGCGAGCCGTCTTCGAGCAGGGTGGTCTCGCCGTCGGTGTAGAACGCCTCGTCGCGGACCGAGTACCACCCCGCGTAGGTGTCGAGGTAGATGTCGCCCGAGTCGACCATGCGCTGCCAGATCGCCTTGCTCGCCTCGAGGTGATCGGCGTCCGTGGTGCGGATGAACCGGTCGTACGAGATGTTCAGCCGCTTGTCCATGGCCTCGAACACGTCCGAGTTGCGGGACGCGAGTTCGGTGACCGGGATGCCTTCCTTCGCGGCGGTCTGCTGCATCTTCAGGCCGTGCTCGTCGGTGCCGGTCAGGAAGCGCACGTCGAAGCCGTCGAGACGCTTGAACCGCGCGATCGCGTCGGTCGAGATGTACTCGTAGGCGTGCCCGATGTGCGGGGCGCCGTTCGGGTACGCGATCGCGGTCGTGACGTAGAACGGCGGGCGGGTGGGATCGCCGGCAGCCGGGCGGGAGGAATCAGGCGCAGTCATGGTGGCCAGTAGTTTATAGGGCGTGAGCGCAGCCCGTCCCGCCCCCGAAGCCCCGCAGCCGTTGAGTCCCCTCGTCGACGCCCACACGCACCTCGACGCGTGCGGTGCCGAGGACGCCGCGACGACCTCCGCGATCGTCGATCGTGCCGCCGCGGTGGGGGTCGGACGCATCGTCACCGTCGCCGACGATCTCGAGGCGGCGCGTTTCGCCGTGCGGGCTGCGCACTGGGACGACCGCGTCCACGCGGCCGTCGCCATCCATCCCACCCGCGCGAACAGTCTCGACGACGCTACCCGCGCCGAGATCGAGAAACTCGCCGCCGACCCGCGCTGCGTCGCGGTGGGGGAGACCGGCCTCGACCTCTACTGGCCCGGCAAGCTCGACGGGTGCGCCGAACCGGCCGAGCAGGAGGAGGGCTTCCGCTGGCACATCGACCTCGCGAAGCGACTCGGCAAGCCGCTGATGATCCACAACCGCGAGGCCGACGCCGACCTGCTGCGTGTCCTGCACGACGAGGGCGCACCCGAGAAGGTGATCTTCCACTGCTTCTCGTCGGATGCCGACATGGCCCGCCGCTGCGTCGACGCCGGATACCTGCTGAGCTTCTCGGGCACCGTGAGTTTCAAGAACGCGAAGGCCCTGCGTGAAGCGGCGCCGCTCGTGCCCCGTGAGCTGGTGCTGGTGGAGACCGACGCGCCGTTCCTGACCCCGCATCCCTTCCGGGGCGCGCCGAACGAGTCGTACTGCCTGCCGTACACCGTGCGCGCGCTCGCCGAGGTGCGGGGCGAGGACGCCGAGGAACTGGCGGCGGCCACCACCGCGAACGCCGAGCGGGTGTACGGACTTTCGTAAAGGGCACCCGCGTCCCCACTTCCGTCGTGAGAATACGGGCATGCGCTCCTTCGTCTACAACTCTCATCCGGTACGTGTGATCTTCGGCCCCGGTACCGCCTCGCGGGTCGCGGACGAAGTACGTCGACTCGATCGTTCCCGCGTTTTGCTGCTCGCCGGCGAGCACGTGCGGCACCAGGCGGAACTGGTCGAGAAGTATCTCGGCGATCTGCAGGTCGCGCGTTTCGACGGCGCGGTGATGCACACGCCGGTCGAGGTGACCGAACGGGTCCTCGGCCGGGTCACCGAGCACGACGTCGATGCGGTCGTCGTGGTGGGTGGCGGCTCGACCACAGGACTGGCCAAGGCACTGGCACTCCGCACGGGGATCGATCAGGTGATCCTGCCGACGACCTACGCCGGGTCGGAGGTGACGCCCGTTCTCGGTGAGACCGCCGACGGGGTGAAGACCACGCGTTCGTCGCCCGACATCCTTCCCGAGACCGTGATCTACGACGTCGAGTTCACCACCTCGATGCCCATTCCGTTGGCGGTGACCAGCGCGATCAACGCGATGGCCCACGCGGTCGAGGCCCTCTACTCCGAACAGGCCAATCCGATCGTCGACGCCCTCGCGCTCGAGGCCGTGGCCGCGATCGCCCGGGGTATCCCGGCGCTCGGTGCGGATTCGGCCGATCCCGAGGGGCGTTCGGATCTGCTGCTCGCGGCGTGGCTCTCCGGAACCTGTCTCGCCTCGGCGGGAATGGGGCTGCACCACAAGCTCTGTCACGTGCTGGGCGGCTCGTTCGACCTGCCGCATGCCGCCACGCACACCGTCGTGCTGCCCCACGCGCTCGCCTACAACGAACCGTCGGTACCGCACGTCATGGTGCGGGTCGCGCAGGCGCTCGGCACGGATTCGGCGTCCGCGGGCGTCTACGACCTCGTGGCGGCGGCCGGTGGGCCGACGAGTCTCGAGGAACTGGGGTTCCGGGAGTCCGATCTGGACGAGGCGGCACGACTGGCGACGGCGAAGCCGTATCCGAATCCCCGGGAGGTCACGGAGGTGGGCGTGCGACGGTTGCTGGGGGAGGCGTTCGCCGGTACCCGTCCGGAACCGGCGCAGAAGTCTGGTTGAAGCTACAACCAAGGGTTGCTACCTTAGTTGTCGCTTCAACTAAGTGGGGCTCTCCGGCCTCCTACCCGAAAGGCTCGACATGAAGACCCCTCTCGTCCGCGACCTCGGCATCCTCGTGGCCCGACTCGTACTCGGCGTCATCTTCCTCGCGCACGGACTGCAGAAGTTCAATTCGTGGGGATACGAAGGCACCAAGGCCGGCTTCGAAGGAATGGGCGTGCCCGCCCCGGCCGTCTCGGCGTTCGTCGCCACCTGGATCGAGATCCTCGGCGGTCTCGCGCTCATCCTCGGTGTGTTCGTCCCCGTCTTCGGCGTCCTTCTGTTCCTGCTCATGCTCGGCGCGTTCTTCATCGTGCACGTGGAGAACGGAATCTACGTCGGCGACGGTGGTTTCGAACTCGTGGCCGCGCTCGGCGCAGGGGCCCTCCTACTCGCCGCGGTCGGTGCGGGAGCGTTCAGCGTCGACCGATTCCTCGCGCGGAAGGTTCCGCTCCTGCGCACGGCCTGACCTGCGGTTCCGCGGCGCTGTGGACGATTTCCCCCGATCGTCCTCAGCGCCTCTTCCGTCCGATGACGCGCGCTCAACGCATATGTCTTGTTATTCTCCTGCACGACATACGCGTTCACGGATCTCTCCGACAGGACCGATATGACCGTGCAGCAGGCTGTTCCGCGTCGCGACACCACGTGGAATGTCAATCGACGGACCTTCCTCGTGGGCGCGGGTGCGCTCCTCGCTGCCGGCCTCGTGGGCGCCGGATCATCTGCGGCACAGCCTCGGACACCGCAGCGTCCCAACATCCTCATCATCATGACCGACCAGGAGCGCCAGCCGATGCACTGGCCGGCCGACTGGGCGCGCAACAACCTGCCCAACCGGCAGCGTCTGGCCGACACCGGGCTGACCTTCACGCGGTCGTTCTGCAACGCCGCGATGTGCTCGCCCAGTCGCAGCACGTTCTTCACCGGCCTCTATCCCGCCCAGCACGGGGTGGTGAGCACCCTCACCGAGGGTGGCACGCTCTCGCCCACCGAACCCGTGCTGCCGGTGGACGGCCAGAACATGGCGAAGATGCTGCTCTCCGCCGGATACGACGTCCACTACCGCGGCAAATGGCACATGAGCAAGGGCGCCGACGGCGGCGACCCGTCGCCCGACGACATCGCGCGGTACGGCTTCGCGGGGTGGGAGCCCCCGGAGGCGGGGCAGGACACAGCACCCGAGAACTTCGGGGGTGGCTGCGCCGACCGCGACGGCAAGATCGCCTCCGACGCCGCCGAATTCCTGCGGTCGCGCAGCGCCTCCGACGACAGGCCGTTCGCGCTCATCGTGTCGTTCGCCAATCCCCACGACATCCTCTCGTACCCGAAGACTTGGGATCAGGTCGACGGCGATTGCAACAACTACGGGGCCTTCGCACCCGAAGCCTTCGAGCAGGGAATCGACCTGCCGCCCACCATCGACGAGGACCTGCTCCGCAACTTCAAGCCCACCGCCCAGGCCGAACTGCTCCTGCTGCTCGCAGGTGCGCTCGGTCCGCTCGTCGGTCCCGAAGCGGCACGGCAGTACGTCAACCTGTACGCCTACATGCACAAGGTCGTCGACCAGCACATCGGGACGGTTCTCGATGCGCTGGAATCGGTTTCGGGCATGCGCGAACGCACCGTCGTCTTCCGGGTGGCCGACCACGGTGAGATGGGGCTCTCCCACGGCGGACTCCGCCAGAAGGCCTTCAACGCCTACGAGGAGACGCTCAATGTCCCTCTCGTGGTGAGCAATCCGGTGATGTTCCCGAGGCCGGTCTCCACCGACGCGCTCGCGTCGCTGATCGACGTCATGCCCACCCTCGCGACGATGGCCGCCGTGCCCGACCGTTCGGCGTGGACGTTCAAGGGCGTCGACCTCACGCCCGTCATCGAGGGCGCGTCGTCCGGTGGCACGCCGCCACAGGTGCAGGACACCGTCCTGTTCACCTTCGACGACGAGAACGCCGCCGCGGCCAACGGGCAGACGACGGTGAAGCAGCCCAACCACATTCGTGCCGTCCGGCAGGACAGGTGGAAGTACGCGATGTACTTCGATCCGTCGGGACGCGCGCTGCCGCAGTTCGAGCTCTACGACCTGCACGACGATCCGCTCGAGACGCGCAACCGCGCGAACCCGCTCGATCTCGCGAACTTCGACCCGGTGCAGGTCGCGACCATGCACGCCGTCCTGATGGACGTGATGGCCCGCACGGGCACCACCCCGGCTGTGACGATTCCGCAGTTCCCCGTACCGAGCGGATCCGCCGATCTCCCGATTCCCAGCGGGTCGGCCGGACGCTGACGAAGCCGATCACCGGCAACCGCGACCATCGGTAGGCGGTCCCGGAAACCGCTGCGCCCGCGAAGCCGGCCGCTCCGTCCGAGCCTGTGGGCATCGGCACCTCGAACGCCCCCGCATGGGGCAGGGCACAGCTGCGCGCGATCCTCGGCTACCTCACGGAGTCCATGTCCTTGCCGCCCGAATCGCGAGGAAGTTCTTCTTCCGAGTGTCGATCGAAAATGGCGATTTCGGACACTTGAAAATGATCGAGCTAATATCGATCCGATATCTGTGACGTGCGTCGTGATCTGACAGAAATCATGATCTGTGCAGGTAAATGCGATGAAGTTGCGATAACAATGCCGTCTCGTTACCGTGCTGTGATCACAGTTGTCGTCCGTCTGGAAATAATCGTGTCACCTTTCACCAAGATCAATCGCCTCAAGTCGCCGGTGTTCTACTCGGTGGTCGCCGCCGTCTTCGTCACCCTCGGTGCCGGTGGCGCCACTGCTGTGGTTCAGCACAAGGACGTCGTCCTCGACGTCGACGGTGAGCAGCGTGCCTTCGGCACGATGAACTCCAACGTCGGCGACATCCTGGCCGCAGCCGGCTACACCGTCGACGAGAACGACGTCGTGGCCCCGGCCGTGGACTCGTCCGTCTCCGACGGCGACACCATCGTCCTGCGACAGGCTCGCGAGCTGCGCCTCACCGTCGACGGTGAGGCGCGCTCGGTGTGGACCACCGCGCTGACCGTCGACGAGGCGCTCGACCAGTTCCGCCTCTCCGACGACGCCTACGTCTCCGCCTCCCGTTCGCACCGCCTCCCGCTCGACGGTGCCGATCTCGAGGTCGTCAACCCCAAGACGGTGCGCTTCGCCGACAACGGCGCGCCCGCCGCCGAGGTGCGCGTCGCAGCGCCGACGGTCGCCGAGTTCCTCGAGGCCCAGGGCGCGAAGCTCGAGCAGGCCGACAGCGTCACCCCTGCCCTCGACGCGGAACTCGCGGAGGGCATGGAGGTCGTGGTCACCCGCGACCGGACCGAGTCGCGGACCGAGAACCTGCCGATCGCCCCGCCGGAGAACCGCGTGGACGATCCGAACATGCTCGAGGGTGAGGCCGCCGTGAGCGACCCGGGTGCTCCGGGCGAGCGGTCGGTGACCTTCGACGTTCACACCGTCAACGGTGTCGAGGTCGGACGCGCCGAGACCGCTTCGAAGGTCCTCGTCGAGCCGCGGCCCGTCGTGGTCCGCGTCGGCACCAAGCCGAAGCCCGCCGTGCCGGCCTCCGGTCGCGGCTCCACCTGGGACGCTCTCGCGCAGTGCGAGGCGACCGGCAACTGGGCGATCAACACCGGCAACGGTTTCTACGGTGGCCTGCAGTTCACGCAGCAGACGTGGGCCGGCTTCGGCGGCACCCAGTACGCGCCGCGTGCCGATCTCGCGACGCGCGAGCAGCAGATCGCCGTCGCGGAGAAGGTCCAGGCGGCCCAGGGCTGGGGCGCCTGGCCATCCTGCACCAGCAAGCTCGGTCTGCGCTGACCGGCGCGGGTGTGCGCGGTGTGACCTGCTCCCGAGTGCGCTAGGTTCACCACGTGTCAGCAGACGATCCCGAAACCACTCCGAGGGCCACTCCGGCTTCTCCGCGCGGCCTCGCCGCGCTGCTCGGGCCCGCCGAGGTCCGCGCACTCGCGGAGGAGTTCGGGGTGCGCCCGACGAAGCAGCTCGGCCAGAACTTCGTGCACGACGCGAACACGGTGCGCCGCATCGTCAACGTCGCCGGGGTCGGCCCTGAGGATGTCGTGCTCGAGGTCGGGCCGGGCCTGGGTTCGCTCACCCTCGCCCTGCTCGACGTCGTCGACCGTGTGGTCGCTGTCGAGCTCGATCCCGTTCTCGCGCAGCGTATTCCCGTTACCGTGCGGGAGCGGGCCCCGCAGCTCGCCGACCGCTTCGACGTCGTGCACATGGACGCGATGAAGGTGCTGCCGAAGGATCTTCCCGTCACGCCCACCGCGCTGGTCGCGAACCTGCCCTACAACGTCGCGGTGCCGGTGCTGCTGCACCTTTTCTCTGAATTCCCTACTCTGCGAACCGCTCTCGTGATGGTGCAGGCCGAGGTCGCCGATCGGCTCGCAGCAGAACCGGGCGGTAAGATCTACGGCGTACCCAGCGTGAAGGCGCGGTTCTTCGGCGACGTCCGCAGGGCCGGCGCCGTCGGGCGTGCGGTCTTCTGGCCCGTTCCCCAGGTGGAATCGGGCCTCGTGCGTGTCGACCGCTATGCGGAGCCACCGTGGCCCACCGACGCACGGACACGCGCCCGGGTCTTCGCCGTCGTCGACGCGGCCTTCGCTCAACGGCGAAAGACGTTGCGCGCAGCGTTGAGTGGATGGGCAGGTTCGCCCGCGGAGGCCGAGAGGCGCCTGCTGGCGGCCGGTATCGAGCCGTCGACCCGCGGGGAGAAGCTCGACGCCGCAGCCTTCGTGCGGCTCGCAGGGGTGGAGTGATCCCGGTCACTCTTCCTGGCGGTCGGATGCGATGTGTGGTTAAGTTGTCCTCGGTCGTTAGGTAGTGTGTTCGTGGTTTACCCCTCGCACATTTCTGGTTGCGAGCGGATGCGATAGCCACGATGGAATCGTTTCAGCCGTGTAGTGACAGACCCGGGGGCCGAAACCGACTCCCGACGAGACGGAACGTCTACATCCGTTCTGCCTGCAAGTGAAGGACAGCAACATGGCTGAAGGTACTGTGAAGTGGTTCAACGGCGAAAAGGGCTTCGGCTTCATCGCTCCCTCGGACGGCTCCGCTGACGTCTTCGTGCACTTCTCCGAGATCCAGGGCCGCGGCTTCCGCACCCTCGAGGAGAACCAGCGCGTGAGCTTCGAGATCGGCCAGGGCCAGAAGGGCCCGCAGGCCACCGGCGTGAACGTCATCGGCTGATACCGATAGTTCTCCGAATCCGGGCCGGCACCTCAGGGTGCCGGCCCGGATTCGTTCGTCCGGTCAGCCGATCATTGCCCCGTAACCGGTGATGCCCAAGTTCGACGAACCGGTCGACGAGCCCGCCGAGTCGGCGGAGCCGGTCGCCATTCCGGCGGAGCCCGTGGGAGGGGTCACGCAGTCCACGAGATTCAGCGAGCGCAGGACCAGGTCGCCGAGCGAGCAGACGCGCGGCGGAGCCGGTTCGGCCGAGGCGACGCCGGCGGTTCCCATGGTGGCCGCCACGGCGACGGCGCAGACGGCGACCGCATTACGTACGGAACGAGTCACATTTCCTCCAGAGTGTTCAGAGTCGATCGATCGTAGAGCGTGGCCGCGGCGGTCGGGAAGCATCCGTATCCCGAGTAAGCTCTGTACTCGTGCTTTCCGTCGTGCCGACCCCCGTGACAGTGAGGGTCCCGTCCAAGGTCAACCTGCATCTCGCGGTGGGTGACCTCCGTCCTGACGGCTACCACGACCTGCACACCGTCTTCCAGGCTCTGTCCCTGTACGACGAGGTGTCGGTGGTCCCGGCCGACACCCTGAGCGTGACGGTGCGCGGCGCGGGCGCCGAGTCGGTACCTACCGATTCGACGAACCTGGCGTGGCGCGCCGCCGAGATGATGGCGGAACGGGCCGCACGTACACCCGACGTGGCGATCACGATCGACAAGGGCATCCCCGTGGCCGGCGGAATGGCCGGTGGCAGCGCCGACGCTGCCGCGACGCTGGTCGCGCTCGACACACTGTGGGGCATCGGGGCGCCCCGGGAGGACCTCGCGGATCTCGCCGTCCGCCTCGGCAGCGACGTGCCGTTCTGCCTCCACGGCGGAACGGCGATCGGAACAGGGCGGGGCGAGCGCCTCGTCCCCGTCCTCACCCGCGGCACCTTCCACTGGGTACTGGCCCTCGCGAAGGGGGGCCTGTCCACACCGGTCGTCTTCCGTGAACTCGACCGGCTGCGTGCCGAGGGAGAACCTCAGCGCATCGGCAGCGCGGATGCCGTGCTCTCCGCGCTCGGCTCCGGCGACGCCCACCAGCTCGCGCCGCTGCTCGGCAACGACCTGCAGGCCGCGGCCCTGTCCCTCGACCCGATGCTGCGACGCACGCTCCGGGCGGGTGTCGAGGCCGGGGCCCTGGCGGGCATCGTCTCCGGTTCCGGGCCCACCTGCGCGTTCCTCGTCGAGGACCAGCACGCCGCCGTCACCGTGAGTGCCGAACTCGCCGGTGCCGGTGTGTGCCGTACGGTGCGGGTCGCCTCCGGTCCGGTGCCCGGAGCCCGTGTCGTCGGCGACGCCGATCCCGCACACTCCTGATCCTGTAGTACATCCCCGCAATTCTCGGAAGGCGTTCCTCCACGTGGCGAATCTGATCAACCTCGAACAGGTCTCGAAGTCGTTCGGCATCAAGCCGTTACTCGACTCGGTGTCCCTCGGCGTGAACGAGGGGGAGCGGATCGGTGTCGTCGGCCTCAACGGCGGCGGCAAGACGACGATGCTCGAGGTGCTCGCCGGCATCGAGGAGCCCGATTCGGGCCGGGTGAGCCGCGTGAACGGTCTGCGCATGGCCGTCGTGACGCAGCGCGGCGGTCTGCCGGAGGGCTCGACCGTCGGCGAGGTGGTCCTCGGGCCGCTCGATGTGGCCGAGCACGAGTGGGCCGGTGATGCGCGCATCCGCTCGGTGCTCACCGGTATCGGCATCGACAATCTCGGTCTCGACGCGGTCGTCGACGGTCTGTCCGGTGGTGAGCGTCGCCGGGTCGCCCTCGCCGCAGCCCTCGTGCAGGATCTCGACCTGCTCGTCCTCGACGAGCCCACGAACCATCTCGACGTCGAAGGCGTGCAGTGGCTCGCCGAGCACCTGCTGTCGCGGCGCAGCGCGCTCGTCGTCGTCACCCACGACCGCTGGTTCCTCGATACCGTCGCGACGCGCACCTGGGAGGTCGTGAACGGCCGGGTCGAGAGCTACGAGGGCGGCTACAACGACTGGATCTTCGCGCGCGCCGAGCGTGCCCGCCAGGCCGACGCGATGGAGGAACGCCGCCGCAATCTCGCGCGCAAGGAACTCGCGTGGCTGCGTCGCGGAGCTCCGGCCCGCACGTCCAAGCCGAAGTACCGCATCGAGGCCGCCGAAGCGCTGATCGCGAACGTGCCGCCGCCGCGCGACTCGGTGGCGCTGGCATCGTTCGCGAAGCGCCGCCTGGGCCGCGTCGTCATCGAACTCGAGGACGCCACCCTCACCACCCCGGACGGGCGCGAACTGGTCCGCGACCTCACCTGGCGTCTCGGTCCGGGCGAGCGGATCGGTCTCGTCGGCGTCAACGGTTCGGGCAAGACGACCCTGCTGCGCACGCTCGCGGGCGAACTCGAACCGGCGCAGGGACGGCGCGTCCAGGGGCAGACCGTCGAGATCGGCTGGCTGCGGCAGGAACTCGACGACCTGCCCACCGACATGCGGGTGCTCGACGCCGTCAAGGACGTCGCCGAGCGGATCACACTGGGCGACAAGGAGATCTCCGCCGGTCAGCTCGCCGAACGTCTGGGCTTCACACCGGCGCGGCAGCGCACCCCCGTCGGCGACCTGTCCGGTGGTGAGCGTCGCCGGTTGCAGCTCACGCGCGTGCTCATGGCCGAACCGAACGTGCTGCTCCTCGACGAGCCCACCAACGACCTCGACATCGACACCCTCCAGCAGCTCGAGGACCTGCTCGACGGCTGGGCCGGAACCCTCGTGGTCATCAGCCACGACCGGTATCTCGTCGAACGCATCTGTGATTCGACGTGGGCCCTGTTCGGCGACGGCCGCCTGACGAACCTTCCCGGTGGCATCGAGGAGTACCTGCGCCGGCGCGCGGCCATGGGCGACGGCGACGTGCCGTCGGTGGCGTCGACCGTCTCGAAGACCGGTGACGCCGCCGAGCAGCCGAAGAAGCGCGACGGTGCCGCCGAACGCACCGCGCGCAAGGAACTGTCGCGCCTGGAGCGTCTCGTCGCGAAGCTGACCGAGAAGGAGGAGAAGCTGCACCACGACCTCGCGGAGGCGGCGACCGATCCTGACCGGCTGCAGAAACTCGACGCGCAGTTGCGTGAGGTGGTCGCGGAGAAGGAAGCGGCCGAGGAGCAATGGATGGAGCTCGCCGAAGATCTCGACTGAATCCTCTTGACCTCGAGTCGGCTCGAGGTCGCAGGATGGGCGTCGTCAGAAGGAACGCCCATCAGGAGGATCCATGTCCGTCACCGAAACATCCGGTACCTCTACGCATCTCCCGCAGTCCCGGCTCGCGCGTTCCGCCGTGGTGGTCGCCGCGTCCGTCGTGACCGCACTGGTGATCGACCTCGCGCTGTGGGCCGTCGGGCTCATCGCGGGTGGCTCGTTCGAACACACCGACGCCGGTGAGGTGGTGAGCGCGGCGCCCGGTGGCGTGGTGCTCATGTCCGTCGTCCCGCTCACCGTCGGTCTCGCCGTCGCGGCCCTGCTCACCCTGTGGTGGAACGGTTTCGCGCGGATCGCCCAGGTCGTCGGGGCGTTGCTGCCGCTGGCGACGATCCAGGGCACGATCTCCGCGGACTTCGACACGCCGAGCACCGTCGCCCTGACGCTGATGCACGTCGTGATCGCCGTGGTGGTCGTCGTGGCCCTGGAGATGCTCCGTACGCGTGACTGACACGAGTAGGGGGAGGAAATATGCGCTTCCGCAAGGAAAGTCGCACATTTCCTCCCCCTGATTCGGGCAGAGGCCTACGGTCAGGTCGAAGCAGCGCTGAGCGCGGGACGCGCGAACCGCTCGATCAGGTCGTGTTGCCCGACGAGACGATGTGCGGGGTGGCGATGCCGTGGCTGAACAGCGCCGAGATCAGGCCCGACGAACCACTTCGGTGGTGGTCATGCCTATTCGCCCTTCCAGACGGGTTCGCGCTTCTGTATGAAGGCCATGACGCCTTCGAGGGTGTCGGCGCTGGTGGTGAGACGTGCGAGGGCTTTGTCGGTGAGTTCCCAGGGCAGGTCCTCGGCGGGGACGTTGCCGTCGATGATGCCGCGGGCGACGGTCTTGCCGGCCTGCACGGCGAGCGGGGCGCCCTTCGCGATGTCGGCGGCGAGAGCGAGAGCGGTGTCGAGGACCTCGTCCTGTGGGACGACCCGGTTGACGAGGCCCCAGCGCAGCGCGTCGGCGGACGACATCGGCTTGCCCGTCAGGACGAGTTCCATCGCGACGGCGCGGGGGATGGCCTGGCCGATGCGGAAGACGCCGCCGGCACCGGCGATCAGGCCGCGGTGCACCTCGGGCAGACCGAATTCGGCGGTTTCGGATGCGACGACGAGATCGCTCGCGAGGGCGAGTTCGGTGCCACCACCGAGCGCGGTGCCGTTGACCGCGGCGATGACGGGCTTGGAGATGTGGTGCTTGACGACACCGGCGAAGCCCCAGTGGGCGGTTTCGGGCGGGGTGACGCCGTCCGGTCCTTTGGTGCCGAGGGCCTCGAGGTCGGCGCCGCCGCAGAAGACGGCGCTGCCTGCGCCGGTGAGCACCACGACGCGGACGTCGTGGTCCTCTTCGGCGCGGTCCCAGGCCTCACCGAGTGCCTGGTGCACGTCGGCGTTGATGCTGTTGGCCGCCTTGGGGCGGTTGATGGTGACGAGCAGGACGTGCTCGCGCTTCTCGACGTGAACGACGGGTTCGCTCACGACCGGTACGCCTCGGGGCACAGGTGTTCGATGCGGGTGACGGTGAGAATGCCGCCGTCGTCGGTGACGTGGACGGTCTCGCCGACGATGTCGGCTCCGGCGGCGAGGACTGCGGCGCCGGTGGCGTCGGTCTGGCCGGAGACACGCCGGCCGTCGGGGGTGAGGCCGACGAGGAAACCGATCGACGGGTTGCCGTCGCGACCGAATTCGGCCGTGGCGGTGACAATCTGGACCTCGCCGCTGTAATCGGTGGCTGTCTCCGGCGCGGACGGCTCGAGCAGCACGTGCTCGGGGTCGCCGACGTAACCGTCGGTGTGCGGCGCGCAGCCGAGGACCACGACGTGCTGGTAGGTCAGGTAGCCACCGTTGCCGTGCACGAGGGCGAGCTCGCCGTCCTGGCGCAGCCGCTTGGCCACCGACACCACGGAGTGCAGCGTGTAGCTGTTGAGCGGGCCGCCGAAGAAGGAGTGGCCGCCGGTCACCGACGGGACGGTGTCGCGGGGGAGGCCGAGCTGCTCGATGAGCAGCTTCGGGACCACGGGGAAGCAGCTGTAGGCGTCGATGATGTCGAAGTCGCCGGGACGCAGGTCGCTCGCCGACAGCGTGCGCCGCAGCGCATCGTCGAGTGCGGCGGAGCGTCCGAAGTCGCCGCGGGCGAGCACGTCCGAGGGCTCGGTCGCGCCGGCGCCGCCCCACACGTAGAGCAGGTGGTCGTCGGGGACACCGAGTTCGCGGGCCACGGCGAGCGAGGTGACGACCACGGCAGCGGCCTGGTCGACGAACGGCATCGCGTTGACCATCAGCGGGTACGGGTCGGTGACGAGGCGGTTCTTGCCGGCGATGGTGCGGATGTCGTCGGCGGTGCGGCGCTCGGGGTTCCAGGACGCCGGGTTCCCGGCGGCGAACTCGGAGAATGCGGCGTACAGCGTCGCCGACCAGTCGAGCGACTTCTCGCGCGAGTGCCCGAGATCGTGGCTGAGCCGGTTCTCGAACAGCGGGTAGACCCGCGTGGGGACGATCATCCCGGCGCGCTGCATCGCGGGGCTGCCGAGGTCCTTGTTGCTGATAGGCGCGGGGCCGCCCGGGGCGGTGGTCCATCCCAGCGTGACCGGATCCGTTCCGGCCTTGTACGAGTTGGTCGCCGAGGCCTGCGCCTCGCCGCCGACGAGCAGCGCGACGGTGCTGGTGCCCGCGGCGATGTCGTGGCCGATGCGATCGAGCAGGGCTGCCGGCCAGTGGCCGCCGATCGGCGTGGTCGACGTGTGCTCGGGCGTCGCGCCGAGACGTTCGGCGAGCAGGCCCGGCAGGTCGTCGTAGTTCCAGCTCGCGG
Organism: Rhodococcus sp. 852002-51564_SCH6189132-a; assembly: GCF_001665495.1. Classification (NCBI taxonomy): domain Bacteria; kingdom Bacillati; phylum Actinomycetota; class Actinomycetes; order Mycobacteriales; family Nocardiaceae; genus Rhodococcus; species Rhodococcus sp. 852002-51564_SCH6189132-a. Next base: position 71,817 of record NZ_LZMJ01000038.1, on the reverse strand, counting down.
TCTTGATCGCGTGGATGGTGTCGATCCGCGTGGCGAGATCGGCGCCGGAGTCGGCGATCGCGGCGAGGGTGGCCTCGTGGATGAGGTCGAGCGGTTCACGCGGGTCGGCGGGCGCACCGGCACGGCCGGAGCGCAGGTCGCCGACCCCGATCACGACGGGAACCCGAGTGGGGTCGGTCATGGCGTTCCTTCGGTCTGCTCTTGGGGGAGGAGGACGCCGCCAGCCTAATGCGGACGATTTCAGTCTGTAAATCGAGGAGTGGTCTGGCACACTTTTCCGACGTGACCGAAGCACCCGCACCGCGCCGCCGCGGACGCCCCCGCGACGCCGACCTGGAGGACCGCGTGTTCGACGCCGTGCTCGAGGTGTACTCCGAGACGAGCTGGCGTGGTTTCACGCTCGACGCGGTCGCACGACGCGCGCGGGTGGGGCGCGCCGCCCTCTACCGCCGGTGGTCGAGCAAGGACGACCTGCTGGTCCAGGCCCTCGAAGCGCGCAGCCCGCTGCCCGTGCCGATCGACACCGGCGCGCTCCGATCCGATCTCGTCGAACTCGCCCGGCAGCTGTTGCGCGGTTACCGGACCACCCCCGGCCTGGCGAGCCTGCGCGTCGCGCTCGACGCCCGTGCCAACCCCGAACTGCTCGCCCGGCTGATCCACACCCTCAACCGCAGCCGCGTGCTCGCGGCGCGCACGATCGTGCACCGCGCCGTCGAGCGCGGCGAACTCCCCGCCGACACCTCGGCGACGCTGCTGCTCGAAATGGTCACCGGCACCGTGCTCAGTCATGCCCTGTTCGCGTTGGCCACCCCGGCCCAGAACGTCGACGACGACTACGCCGAACTCGTCGTCGACGCGACCATCCGCGCGCTGCGTCGTCCCGAGTCGTGACCGGCACGCCCTCCCGTGACCGAATCGCGATCGAATGCTGCCTGGTAACAGTGTGATTCCGGCCGTCTGCGCCGGTCGTCCGGGCTAGCCTGGAATGCGAATACTCGCAGGGGGGCGCCAATGGGAGGCCGACGATGGATGTGCAGGCGGTAGCGGAGATCACGCGGCTCAAATACCGCTATGCGCGAGCGCTCGATACGAAGGACTGGGACGAGCTGGCGAACACCCTCACCCCCGACGCACACGCCGTCTACGGGGAGCATCTCGTTTTCGACTCACGCGACGCCTTCATAGGTTTCCTCGAGAACACGCTGGGAACGCGCTTGATCACGGAGCACACCTGTTCCCATCCCGAGATCGACATCGCCGACGACGGCCGCAGCGCCACCGGGGTGTGGTTGCTGTCCGACACCGTGATCATCCCCGAGGACGGGATGATGTTGCGCGGCTCGGCCTACTATCACGATCGGTACAGCCTCGGCGACGACGGATGCTGGCGGATCAGCCGCACCGGATATCAACGCAACTGGGAGACGGTCACATGCATGGGCGACTCGCCTTCGGTCCGGTTGACGACCAATCGATGGGCGCTGCTGCAGCAACCGAAAGCGTCCTGAGCGGGAACGACGAGATGGTCTCGGAGGGTTCCGGCGATTTTCCCCGTCCGGGGGCGCTGCCCTATCTGACGGTGCCGCGGGCCCACGAGGCGATCGAGTGGTACACCCGGGTCTTCGGAGCCTCGCTGACCGCCGAACCGGTCGTCATGGACGACGGTCGCGTCGGGCACGCCGAACTGCGGTTCCCCAGCGGAATGATCTATCTCGCAGACGAATTCCCCGAACTCGGACTCACGGCGCCGCAGGAGGGGGCGGTCTCGGTGAGCCTGATGCTCGAGGTGGCCGACACCGACACCGTGCTCACCCGCGCCCGTCTGGCCGGCGGTTCGGTCGAGAGGTGGATCAACGAGGCCCACGGTCATCGCAACGCCACCCTGCTCGACCCCTTCGGGCATCGCTGGATGCTCGTCGGCCCCCTGACCGGCAAGCTGCCGCCACCTCGGGAGTGAGCTCCCGAATCGGTACCATGCGGCGATGAGTGAGATCGCGCGTCGCAGTGAGTTTCCCGATACCCGCGGCTGGATCCGGGCCCTGCCCACCCTCACGGCGTCCGCGCCGCCGTTCGCACCGGCCGCGACGCCGCAGGAGACCTTCCTCCGCTGGCTCACCGAGGCGGCCGAGGCCGGCGTCGCCGAGCCGCACGCAGCGACCCTGTCGACCGTCGACCCGTCCGGGACGCCCGACGCGCGCATGCTGCTGATCAAGGACGTCACCGACGACGGCTGGTGGTTCTCCGGCGACGACCGTTCCCCGAAGGGCCGCCAGCTCGACGCGACACCGGCCGTCGCGCTCACCGTGTACTGGCGCGAACTCGGCCGGCAGGTACGCGTGCGCGGACCCGTCCTGGCCGGCCCACCCGAGGTGTGTGCCCGCGACTTCCGGGAACGGTCGGTCTTCGCCCGTGCCGTCGCATCCACGGGACACCAGAGCGAGGTCCTCACCGATTCCGCCGAGTACGACGACCTCGTACGGGAACGCCTGACCGCGCTCGAACACGATCCGGACCTCGTCTCGCCGCACTGGACGGCGTGGTGCGTCGCCGCTGAGGCCGTGGAGTTCTGGCAGGCGGATCCCGGCCGGCGGCACCTGCGGTATCGCTACCGGCGTGCGGGGGACCGGTGGGTCACCGAGGAACTTCATCCGTGACGTGTCGCGTGGCCGGGACGAGTCGCCCGCGACCGGTAGGCTCCCGCCCGTGAACGAGTCCTTCATCCGCACACGCGTCGCCAACGGAGTCGGCGAAGTGCAACTCGACCGTCCCGGTGCGCTCAACGCGCTCGACCGGTCGATGATCCGCGACATCCGCTCGTCGCTTCTCGCCTGGCGCGACGACCCGGCCGTCACGGCCGTGCTCGTCACCAGCACGTCCGACCGCGCGTTCTGCGCCGGTGGCGACGTCAAGCCGGTGCGCGAGCTGGCCCTCGAGGGGTGCTTCGACACCGTCCGCGAGTACTTCGCCGACGAGTACCGCCTCGACGAGCTGGTCGCCACCTACCCGAAGCCGTATCTCGCGGTCCTCGACGGCGTCACGATGGGCGGCGGGCTCGGTATCTCGGTGCACGGCGCGGTGCGCGTCACCACCGAGAAGACCACGATGGCCATGCCCGAGACGGCCATCGGGTTCGTTCCCGACATCGGGTCGAGCCACTTCCTCCCGCGCCTGCGCGGCACCACCGCGCGGTGCGATGCGGTGGGGATGTATCTCGGACTCACCGGCGCCCGCATCGATGCCGGCGACGCGCTGGCCGTCGGCCTGGCCACGCATTACGTGCCCAGTGCCCGCATCGACGACTTCGCCGACCGCATCCGCGCCGGGCAGTGGCGCGACGCCCTCGACGAGTTCGTCGAACCGACCCCCGAATCCTCCCTGGCGCAGCGTTTCCCCGACATCGAGACGGTGTTCGGCGACGGTACGGTGCTCGACATGGTGACCCGCCTCGACAGCCTCGCCGACATCGACGCCGAGTGGGCCGAGCAGACTCGCACGGCCCTGCGGTCGTTGTCGCCGACGAGCGTGTGGGCCACGGCCGAACTGATGCGACGCGGTGCCGAGAGCACGCTCGAGGAATGCTTCGCCCGCGAACTCGACGTCGCCGTGCGCGTCGCTGCGACGCCGGACTTCATCGAAGGTGTGCGCGCCGTGCTCGTCGACAAGACCCGCGACCCGCAGTGGTCGCCCGCGACGCTCGAGGACGTCGATCCGGCGGCGATCGCCGCACTGTTCGGCGACGGATAACCCGCGACCTGCCCGTCTCTACCGGGCGTGACCTCTACCGGGCGTGACGCTGCGGTACCTGCAGGTCGACGACGATCGGCTGCCCACCGAGGGTCGCGTGGATCTCGGGCTTCTCGAGTCCACCGGCCAGCAGGTACTCGCCGAGCAGCGTGAGCAGTTCATCGTTGTCCGTTATCGGGTCGCCGTGCGATCCGGTGCTACGCGGGTCGCCGTGCGCTCCGGTGCTGCGGGAGTCGCGGGAGGTCAGTTCGTTCTGTGCGAGTCGCGCGGCGATACGCACCGACGCCACGCCCATCGAATTGCGCCGTGACGGGACCGGACCCGGTGCGGTGATCGTGCCCAGGCTCTCGGTGGCCGTCGGGGTCGTCGTGGTGGTGGCGGGCCCACTCGCGGAGCCGTTCGTGCCGGTGCTGCTCACCAGGGTCGTTCCTTCCTCGGAATTGCCGGCGCCCACCCCGCCGGCCGGGTCACCTTCGAGCGACGATGCATCCCCCACGCTCATGCGGTGTGTTCCGGGATCCGGCGTGCTCGTCAGCGGGGTACTGCTCGGAAGAGGAGTGCTCGGCAGCGGGTAGACGAAGGTGCCCGAGCGCTTCGCGCGTCCGGATCGCCTGCTCGTATCCGCCGTCCCACCGGACGACAGGTCCTCACCGGCTGCGGCCGGTACGTCGTCGTTCATCGACACAACTCCTGATTCCACCCGAATACGTCGGATCGACGAAAGGGAAAGTATCAGTAAAATCCGCTGGACGCACTACCCGTCCGGCGTTGCCGGGACGCTCAGTCGGTCGCCGCGACCAACGGTTCGAGAGTCAGCTCCGGCAACTCCTTGAGGATGTACTGCAGCCGCCACTTGTCGCTGACGAGAGCGAGGAGCACGCCGTCCGACCGGGTGAACACCTCGACGCCGCGCTGGCGGTTCAGTTCGTCGGCCGAAGCCGCATCGGTGCGACGCGCGAGCGAGTAGCCGAGATGCTCGATCTTCGGGTCGACGTTGTACTCGGCCTTCATCCGCGCCGCGACTACCTCGAACTGCATCGGACCCACGGCCGCCATCACCGGCGACGCGTCGCCGCGGACGTCGTTGCGGAGGATCTGCACGACGCCCTCGGAATCCAGCTGGTCCACGGCCTTGCGGAACTGCTTGTACTTCGAGGCGCTCTCGGCCCGCAGGATCGCGAAGTGCTCGGGCGCGAACGACGGAATGGGCGGGAACTCCACCTTCTTGTCGATGTAGAGGGTATGCCCCGGCGCCAGCGCGGTGGCGTTGACCAGGCCGACGACGTCGCCGGGATAGGCGTTCTCCACCGTGGAACGTTCGCGGCCGAAGACCGTCAGCGCGTACTTGGTGGCGAAGGGCTTACCGGTCTGCGCGTGCGTGACGACCATGCCGCGCTCGAACACACCCGAGACGACACGCATGAACGCGAGCCGGTCGCGGTGGGCGGTGTCCATGCCGGCCTGCACCTTGAACACGACGGCGCTGAACGGATCGTCGACCTCGCGAGCGGTCTCGTCGATGGCGAGACGGGCACGCGGTGGCGGTGCGAGCGTGACCAAGGTGTCGAGGATCTGCCGCACACCGAAGTTGAGCATCGCCGACGCGAAGATCACCGGCGAGGTCTGCCCGGCGAGGAACAATTCCTGATCGTGATCCTGGCCGTTGGACGACAGCAGTTCGGACTCCTCGGCGGCCTCGACCCAAGTGTCGCCCTCGAGGGCGAGCGCCTCGGCGGGGGACAGATGCTCCTCGGGCGCGATCTTGGCGCCACCGGCCGTGCGGGTGAACTTGATGTACTCGGCCGCGTCTCCGTCCTCGCCGCGACGCAGCAGACCGCGGAAGTCGCCGGCGATGCCCACGGGCCAGAACAGGGGAGTCGGCATCAGGCCGATGCGCTCGTCGATCTCGTCGAGCAGTTCCAGCGGCGTCCGGCCCGGTCGGTCCCACTTGTTGATGACGGTGACCACGGGGATGCCTCGGTGGCGGCACACCTGGAACAGCTTCAGGGTCTGCGGCTCGAGACCCTTCGCCGCGTCGATGAGCATGACGGCGGCGTCGACGGCGGTGAGGACGCGGTAGGTGTCCTCCGAGAAGTCGGAGTGACCGGGGGTGTCGACGAGATTGACGACGTTGACGACCTCGTCGTCGGTGCCCGCGACGTCCGAGCGGGTGTAGTTGAACTGCAGGGCCGTGGAGCTGACGGAGATGCCGCGGGCCTTCTCCATCTCCATCCAGTCGGAGACCGTCGACTTGCGGCCGGCCTTGCCGTGGACCGCGCCGGCCTCGGAGATGACCTTCGCGTGCAGGGCGAGCGCCTCGGTGAGCGTCGACTTACCGGCGTCGGGGTGGGAGATGACGGCGAAGGTGCGTCTGCGCTCGGCTTCGGCTCTGACCTCCTTCGCGGCCCCGGGCTTCGCTGTGCCGGAGGACTGCGCAGGCTCCGTCGTGCCGGTGGATTGACTGTCGGCCGAAGCGTGCGGGGTGCTCAACGGGAAAAACCTCTCGAAGGGGGCAGGGAGTAGGGGCGCTATCGCCGCCAACTCGTCCATGTTACTCGGCGATTCGGTGTCGATTTCCGCCAGATTCGATCACGTTTCCCCGAGGCCGCCCCATACCGACCACTCGACGGCGCACGCTGATGTGCAACTACCGGATCTTGATCGAGGTCGTGCACCACCGGACGAGGAGCGGGTCGTGAGCAGGTTCACCGAGGAGATGTACGCGACGGCGGAGGCGGACACCGGGGCTCTGGTCACCGGCGAACCGGATACGCCGTTGCGGCAGAACTGGGGAGAGATCCACCGGCAGGCCCGCCGCATGGCCGGCGCACTGGCCGCGGCGGGTATCGGACCCGGCGATGCGGTGGGTGTCCTCGCAGGACAACCGGTGGACATCGCACCGGTCTGCCAGGCCGTGTGGATGCGCGGCGGAAGCGTGACGATGCTGCACCAGCCCACGCCGCGCACCGACCTGCAGATGTGGTCGCGCGACACCGAGGTGGTCCTGCGGATGATCGACGCCCGCGCCGTCGTGCTCGGCGCACCCTTCGAGATCGCGGAGCCGCTGCTGCGCGAGCGGGGCGTCTCCGTCGTCACCGTGGAGCGGATGCGGGAGGGGAGGCCCGTCGATCCCGTCGACACGGCGGAGTCCGACATCGTGCTCCAGCAGCTGACGTCCGGGTCCACCGGCTCGCCGAAGGCGGTGCGGATCACGCACGGCAACTTCTACGCCAACGCGACGGCGATGATGGACCGCGTCAAGTTCTCGCTCGACGACGACGTCATGATCAGCTGGCTGCCGCTGTTCCACGACATGGGCATGGTGGCCTTCCTCAGCGTCCCCATGCAGGTGGGCGCCGAGGTCGTGTCGGTCACGCCGCTGGACTTCCTGCGCTCTCCGATCCTGTGGGCGGAACTGATCAGCAAGTACCACGGAACGCTCACCGCAGCACCGAATTTCGCGTACTCGTTGCTGGCCCGGAAGTTGTCGCAGGCGCCGGACGGCGCGCTCGACCTGTCGTCGATGCGCTGGATGTGGAACGGCGCCGAGCCGGTCGATCCCGACACGATGGAGGCCCTCGCGGAGGCCGGGGAGCGCTTCGGTCTCGACCCGTCCGCCCTCGCGCCCTCCTACGGGATGGCCGAGACCACGCTCGCGGTGTCGGTCCCCGATCCGGGACGCGGAATGGTGCTCGACGTGGTGGACCCCGACCTGCTCGAGGCCGGCGGGATGGCCGTGCCGACCAACCGCACCCACACGCGCCGCATGCCCACCCTCGGCCGTCTCGTGGCCGGTCTCGAGGGCCGGGTCGTCGGCCGTGACGGACAGGTGCTGCCACCCCGCGGCGTGGGCATCATCCAGTTGCGCGGCGAGGCCGTCACGCACGGCTATCTCACCGTGGACGGACCCGTACCCGCGCAGGACGCCGACGGCTGGCTCGACACCGGCGACGTGGGTTACTTCACCGAGGAAGGTCTCGTCGTGGTGTGCGGCCGGGTGAAGGACGTCATCATCATGGGCGGCCGCAACATTTATCCCACCGACATCGAGCGAGCGGCGGGGACCGTCGACGGGGTGCGTCCCGGCAACGCCGTCGCCATCCGGCTCGACGCGGGGGACAAGCGCGAATCGTTCGCGGTCGCCGTGGAGACCAAACTCTTCGACCACCCCGACGAGGTGCGCCGCATCGAACACGACGTCGTGCACGCGGTGGTCGCCGAGGTGGGCGTGCGGCCCCGCACGGTCGCGGTACTCGGTCCCGGCAGCATCCCGAAGACCTCCTCGGGCAAGCTGCGTCGCGGCACCTCGCTGGCACTGCTGACGCGGGCCTGACCACCGCGCCACGCGACGCCGCTGCGACCGCGCCGGCCTCGGCGGAGGCGGGCGGTCAGTGGACGCGGTTCTGGGCGCCCTCGAGGCCGAGCCTCAGCAGCAGTTCGACGGCGTCGGCGCCTTCCTCGCACCACACGTCGAGTTCCTTGCGTTCGGTCGCCGAGAACGGCTTGAGCACGAAGTCGGCGGGATCCTGGCGGCCGGGAGGGCGGCCGATGCCCATCCGGACCCGCAGGTAGTCCTTGGTGCCGAGCGCCGACGAGGTCGACCGCAGGCCGTTGTGCCCGTTCTCGCCACCGCCGAGCTTGAGCCGAATCGTGCCGAAGTCCAGGTCGAGTTCGTCGTGTAGGACGATCACGTTCGAGGGATCGACCGAGAAGAACTTGGCCAGGGAGGCGACCGGACCGCCGGACAGGTTCATGTAGGTGCGCGGCTTCGCGATGATCACCTGCCGCCCGTCGAGCCGGGCCTGCACGATGTCGGCGTTGCTGCGCTTGTGCGCGGAGAACTTGCCGCCGACGCGTCCGGCCAGCACGTCGGCCACCATGAATCCGATGTTGTGCCGGGTGTTCTCGTACTTCGGGCCGGGGTTGCCGAGACCGACCACGAGCGCGGCGTCGTCGCCCACGAACTGATCCTTCCGTGCATTCGAACGACGTGCGGCGCGCCACCCCGAAGGGATGACGCGCCGCACGAGTGACTTCACAGGGAGCCGGTGAAGGCTCAGGCCTCCTCGGAGGCCTCTTCTGCGGTCTCTTCGCCCTCGGCGCCTTCCAGGGCGTCGGCGGAGGGAGCCTCGACGATGTTCACGAGCAGCAGCTCGGGATCGTCCTGCAGGGTCGCGCCGGCGGGCAGCTCGACGCCACCGGCCAGGATCTGGGTGCCGGCCTCGGCGCCCTCGATCGAGACGGTGATCTCCTCGGGGATGTTCAGGGCGTCGGCCTCGAGCTTGATCGTGTTGACCTCGTTGACCACCAGCGTGCCGGAGCCGGCCTCACCGGAGAGGACGACGGGCACCTCGACGGTGACCTTCTCGCCCTTCTTCACGACGAGCAGGTCGGCGTGCTCGATGTAGCGACGGATGGGGTGGACGACGACCGACTTGGTCAGCGCGAGCTGATCCTCGCCGTCGACGTCGAGGGTGAGGATGGCGTTGGTGCCGTGGTTACGCAGCACGGCTGCGAACTCGAGGTCGGGGAGGGCGAGGTGCCGGGGCTCGGTGCCGTGGCCGTAGAGGACGGCGGGGACCTGGCCGGCGCGACGGGCGCGGCGTGCGGCACCCTTGCCGAACTCGGTGCGGACGCTGGCTACGAGACGATTCTCGTCGGACATGATGTGACGGCTCCTACGCTGGTGGCACTTGGTGGTCGGGTGTTCTCGAACGAACGGATCCGACACGTGCGACCGGGGAGCACATTGCTTCCGTCGCAGCCGCGTCGATCACGGTGATCCAGCGATATTGCGGTTCACCCTCGCCGAGACAACTCGAACCACTTTACCGGACGACGTCGATCAGGGACAAACAGCCCTGTCGTCGACGCGCGTGAGCTTCACGACCGGGCGATGTCGTGCACCGAGGCGAGGAACCTGTCGACGTCGGCGGGGGAGACGAAGTAGTGCGGCGACGCCCGCACCACCGACTGCAGGTCGCGCGAGGTCATGTCCAGCAGCGTCGAACTGCGGCTGCTGACCGTGACCGTCACGGACCGCCCGGCCAGGGCGTCGCGGACCTCCCGCGGGTCGCGGCCGTCCACGGTGAACGAGACGATGCCGCTGCGCTGCTCGCCGAGGTCGGTGACGGTGACGCCGTCGATGCCCGCGAGCCCCTCGCGCACGTGCCCGGCCCGGTAGGCCACCGCCTCGGCCACGGCGTCGACACCCAGATCGAGGAGATAGTCCACGGCCGCGCCGAGCCCGAGCCGGGCCGCCACTCCGGCCTCCCACATCTCGAAGCGGGTGGCGTCCGGAGCGAGTTCGTAGCTGTCGGCCGAGGTCCACGAGGCGCTGTGCAGGTCGAGAACGGCCGGTTCGAGTTCGCTCACCAGGCGCGGCCGCACGTAGAGGAAACCGGTGCCGCGCGGCCCGCGGAGCCACTTGCGCCCGGTGCCCGACAGTGCGTCGACATCGAGTTCGGGCACGCTCACCGGCAGCTGCCCCACCGACTGGCACGCGTCGAGCAGCACGAGCGCCCCGACCGCGTGCGCGGCGTCGGCGATCTCCCGCACCGGGTTGACCAGCCCGCCGTTGGTGGGGGCGTGCACGACGGACACCAGCCGCACCCGTTCGTCGAGCATCCCCTCGAGCGCCTCGACGTCGACGCGGCCGGACGGATCGGACGGAACGACCTCGACGGTGGCGCCGGTCGCCCGCGCGCGCTGCAGCGCGGCGATCGCGTTCGCGGCGTATTCGGCCTGCGAGATCAGGATGCGGTCGCCGGGTCGCAGCGGCACCGCGTAGAAGAAGGACGTCCACGCCCGCGAGGCGCCGTCGGACAGCGCGAGGGAGGTCTCCGGCACGTCGAACAGGCGGCCGAGCGAGGTCTTCACGGCCGTCAGGTCGTCGAGCCGTTCGTCGGCCGCCACGTACCCGCCGATCTCGGCCTCGCGGCGCAGGTGCGCGAGCATCGTCTCGAGCACCGGTGCCGGGGGCAGCGACGAGCCGGCGCTGTCGAGGAAGACCCGGTCGAAGCATCCCGGTGTGTCGCGTCGGGCCGCCTGGAGGTCCAGCACGGGCCGCTCACCTCCTCCGTCGTCCGTATCGTCGGGGTCGAGCCTGCCCGGTGGAGTGCGTTCGCGCACGCACCGGTGCGTTATCCGCGCGTCGTGTCCCCCGGCGGGTTAGTCTCGACCGCAGACCTGGCGCACCGGCCGAGGGGGTGGACGAATGGCAATGGCAGTCGATGCCGCAGCCTCCCCTGCCCGCAAGGAACTCGGCTCCCGAGCAGCAGCGGAGGACCACGTCCGCAGCAGGGCATTCCGGCTGGGAATCCCCAGGCTGATCGGGGTCGAGCTCGAATGGCTCACCGCGCGGGCCGACGGCACCGAATCGCGTCCCGAACTCACGAGGCTCGTCGAGGCCCTCGGGCCCCACGCGCCGCGCACGGTAGCGCCGTCGTCGTCGGCCCGTCCCCTGCCGTCGGGCAGCGCGGTCAGCGTCGAGCCGGGTGGTCAGATCGAGCTGTCGAGCGTGCCGTGCACTTCGGCACGGCAGGTGTGCGATCGGCTCACGGCCGACCTCCGCATGCTCCGGGCGTTGCTGGCCCGCCGGTCGGTGACCATGCTCGACCGCGCCGCCGACGAGGTGCGGCCTCCCCACCGTCTGCTGCGCACCCCGCGCTACGGAGCGATGGAACTCCGCTACGACCGGATCGGCCCGATGGGCCGGTTGATGATGAACAGCACTGCGTCCATACAGGTTTCCGTCGACGCGGGACGCGACGAGGCAGAGGTGGTGCAGCGCTGGGAGTTGCTCCACGCCATCGGCCCGGCGATGATCGCGGCCTTCGCGTGCTCGCCCCGGCTGCGAGGTGCTCCGGAGGGCGACTGGGCGTCGCAGCGGATGCGCACGTGGCTCGAACTCGATCCCGCCCTCGGTCACGTCGACCATCCCGCCGACTACCCCGCATGGGTGCTCGACGCACCGCTGACCTGCGTGCGTTCGGAAATGCCCGAATGGTACGCACCGCCCGGCGCCACCTTCGCGGCGTGGCTCGCGGGCGAGCTCGACGCCGACATCCACCGTCGACCCACCATCGACGACCTCGACTACCACATGACGACGCTGTTCCCGCCTGTTCGTCCGTGCGGGCATCTCGAGGTGCGTTATCTCGACGCCCAGCCGGCCGAGTCGTGGCAGGTGCCCGTCGCGGCTCTCGAGGCGTTGCTGTCGGCGCCCGAGGTCTCCGCGGAGGCGTGCGCGATCGCCGCGCCGGTGCGCGACCAGTGGTCCGAGGCGGCCCGCGTCGGTCTCGCCTCGCTCGAATTGCGTGCTGCCGCGGCGGGTTTGCTCTCGCTCGCGGCGGAGTCCTCCCGTGACATGCGGTTCACCGCGGCGCTCGACGCGGCCGCGGCACGGTGCCTGCGCGGTCTGGCGCCGGGTGAGGAGGTGCGGTGACACCTGCTCGTGTTGCGCTCAGGCGGCACCTCGAGCGGGCGCGTGCCCGCACCGAGGTACTCGCCTCCGTGCCGGAACCGGATCTCACCGCACAACATTCGCCGTTGATGAGCCCGCTGGTGTGGGATCTCGCGCACATCGCCAACCAGGAGGAGCGCTGGCTCGTGCGGGTCGCGGGCAGGCGTCCTGCGGTTCGCGGCGACATCGACGATCTCTACGACGCGTTCCGGCATCCCCGCGCGACCCGCACGGGGCTGCCGCTGCTCGACCCCGACGCCGCCCGCCGTTACGCGCGTGCCGTCCGCGAGCTCACCTGGGATGTGCTCGAAGACAGTGCATTCGACGACGATCTGACCCGCGAGGGTTTCGTCTTCGCGATGGTCGCGCAGCACGAACAGCAGCACGGCGAGACGATGCTCGCGACGCACCAGTTACGGCAGGGTCCACCCTTGCTCGACGCGCCGGAAGCGCCGCGCACCGGAACCGCCCGCGACACCGAACGTGTCCGGATCCCCGCCGGCGCATTCGAGATGGGCACGTCCACCGATCCGTGGGCCCTCGACAACGAGCGCCCGGCACACGTCGTCGAGGTGCCGGAGTTCGAACTCGACGCGGTGCCCGTCACCAACCGCCGTTACCTCGGGTTCGTCGAGGACGGCGGGTACGAGCGGCCCGAACTGTGGAGCGAGGCAGGTTGGCAGCACCGCCTCGACGCCCGTCTCGAGGCCCCGCAGTTCTGGAGTCGCGACGAAACCGGATGGAGCCGAACGGCCTTCGGCCGCACGATGCCGCTGCACCCGGACGAGCCGGTCGTGCACGTGTGCTTCCACGAGGCGGAGGCGTTCGCCCGCTGGGCCGGTGGACGTCTTCCGACCGAGGCCGAATGGGAGAAGGCGGCACGCTGGGATCCGGCCACCGGGCTCAGCCGCCGATTCCCGTGGGGCGACGAGGATCCCGGTCCCGACCACGCGAATCTCGGTCAGCGTCATCTCGGTCCCGCCGTCGTCGGCGCGTATCCGCAGGGAGCGTCACCGCTCGGGGTGCACCAGCTGATCGGCGACGTCTGGGAGTGGACGTCCACACCGTTCACCGGTTATCCGGGCTTCCGCGCGTTCCCGTACCGCGAGTACTCGGAGGTCTTCTTCGGCGACGGACACCGGGTTCTGCGCGGAGGCTCGTTCGGAACCGACGAGGTCGCGTGCCGCGGAACCTTCCGCAACTGGGATCTGCCGATCCGCCGTCAGATCTTCTCCGGGCTCCGCGTCGCGTACGGGACGGGCGATGTGTAGACATCTGGCGTACATCGGGCCGGAGACGAACGTCGCGGCACTGCTGTCCACCGGAACCAACTCGCTGCTCCGCCAGTCGTGGGCGCCCACCGACATGCGTGGGGGAGGCACGATCAACGCCGACGGATTCGGTGTCGGATGGTGGAGTGCCGAGGGCACCTTCGGGCGCTACCGGTCGGCGTTGCCGATCTGGTCCGATCCCTTCGTCGGTGAAGGCTTGACATCGATACGGTCGCGCACCGTCGTCGCCGCGACCCGCTCGGCCACCGAGGGGATGCCCGTCGAACGGTCGGCGGCCGCGCCCTTCTCCGACGACCGGTGGGCGTTCAGTCTCAACGGTGTCGTCCGGGGCTGGCCGGGATCGCTCGTCACCCTCGCCGGCGCGCTTCCCGTCGCCGAACTGCTGCAGCTCGAATCACCGACCGATGCTGCCACGCTGTGGCTCCTGCTCCAGTCGCGCCTGCGCTCGGCCGATCCCGAGCCGGCGCTGATCTCACTCGTCCACGACGTGCTGGAACTCGCACCGGAATCACGGTTGAACATGTTGCTGTGCAACGAATCCGGGATCTGGGCCACCGCCTGGTACCACTCGCTGTGGACGTTCGTCGACGAGCAGGTCGCGATCGTGGCGTCCGAACCGTTCGACGACGACAGCCGCTGGAAACCCGTACCCGACCGGCATCTCGTCGCCGCGATGCCGGGCAAACTCATCGTCTCACCACTGGAGGTCGGTTCACCGTGATCGTCGACGTGCATCTGCGCCCCGAGGACCTCGACGCCAAACTGCGCGAGGACGCACGGCGCGGACTCACGTCCGATCCCAAGTACCTGTCGCCGACCTGGCTGTACGACGCGCGGGGCAGCGAACTGTTCGACGAGATCACGCGACTGCCCGAGTACTATCCGACACGCACCGAATTCGCACTGCTGCGACAGCACGCCGCCGACTTCGCCGATGCCGCCCGCCCCGAGATGCTCGTCGAACTCGGCTCCGGGTCGTCCGAGAAGACGCACGTGCTGCTCGACGCCCTCGAACCGTATCTCCACACCTACGTGCCGCAGGACGTCTCCGAACCGGCGTTGCGGTCGGCCGTCACCCGGCTGGCGGCGGAGTATCCGAACCTGACGGTGCACGGGGTTGTCGGCGACTTCACCGATTCGCTCACGCATCTGCCGGCCGGCGGGAAACGCGCGATCGCGTTCCTCGGCGGCACGATCGGCAATCTCGTCCCGAGCGAACGCGCACAGTTCCTCGCCGGGACGGCCGCGATCCTCCATCCCGGCGAGTGGCTGCTCCTCGGCGCCGGTCTCGTCATCGACCGCGACACCCTGATCGCCGCCTACGACGACGCGGCCGGCGTGACGGCGGAGTTCGACCGGAACGTCCTGCGGGTGCTCAACGACCGGCTCGGCGCCGACTTCGATCCCGCCCGGTTCGTGCACCGCGCCGTCTGGGACCCGGAGAACGAGTGGATCGAGATGCGCCTCGAGGCGACCGAGGCGATGGACGTGACGATCCCGGGCCTCGACCTGCAGATCTCCTTCGCCGAGGGTGAGCAGATCCGGACCGAGATCTCCGCGAAGTTCCGCCTCGTCGGAATCTCGCAGGAACTCGCCGACGCGGGATTCGTGGTCCGGCACGAATGGGTGGATCCGGACGGACGGTTCGTCCTGCTCGCCGCCTCCCGGGAGTAGTCCTCGAAAGGCGGCCGACGAACCGATTCGACTTCCGCCGCGCCCACACGGGACGCTGGAGGACATGACGTCCTCCCGTCCCGTCCTGACGACCCCGGTCCTGTTGCTCATGGCCGTGGCGACGGGTCTGTGCGTGGGTGGCAACTACTTCAACCAACCGCTGCTCGACTCGATCGCCGAAGCACTGGACACCTCCCGATCGGCCGCCGCCTCCACCGTGACGGTCGCGCAGGTCGCCTATGCTCTCGGCCTGCTGTTCCTCGTGCCGCTCGGCGACATGTTCCCGCAGCGGCGGCTGGCGGTGATGCTCATGCTGGCCGCGGCGGCGGGGCAGGGGCTGAGCGGATTCGCGCCGAACATCGGGGTGCTCGTGGTGGGCACCGCTGTCGCCGGTCTGTTCTCGGTGGCCGCGCAGGTGCTGGTGCCGTTCGCGGCGACCCTCGCGACGCCGGAATCGAGGGGTCGCGCGGTCGGCACCGTGATGAGCGGGCTGCTCGTCGGGATCCTCGTGGCCCGGAGCGTCGCGGGCATCCTTGCCGAACTCGGCGACAGTTGGACGACGGTCTACCGGGTGAGCGCGGTCGCGATGGTGATCGTGGCGCTCGCGTTGTGGCGGGTGCTGCCGGCGACGCCACCGGTGGTCCGTCAGGGTTACGGCAGCACGCTGCGATCCCTCGGGACGTTGATCGTCACGCATCCTCGCCTGCGGACCCGGACGCTGCTCGGCGGGCTGGGTTTCGCGTCGGTGGGCGCGTTGTTCTCGACGATGGCGTTCCTGCTGTCCGACCCGCCCTTCGGCCTCGACGACCTGCAGATCGGGCTCGTCGGGCTGGCCGGGGTGGCCGGTGCGTTCGCCGCGACCGCGGCGGGCCGGCTCGTCGACCGCGGTTACGGACCGCCGACGACGGCGGTGGGAGTGTTCACGCTGATCGCGTCGTGGGCGGCGCTCGCGGCGGGTGCGAGCTCGCTGGTGTGGTTCGTCGTCGGGATGCTCGTCGTCGACCTCGCGCTCAACCTCGTGCACATCACCAACCAGAACATCGTGTACGCCCTCGACCCCGACGCCCGCTCGCGCGTCAATTCCGTCTACATGACGGGCTACTTCATCGGTGCGGCGTCCGGTTCGGCGCTCGGCACGATGGCGTGGAGCGCCGGCGGGTGGACCGCGGTGTGTGTGCTCGGTGTCGGACTGGCGGCGCTCGCGGGTGTCGTGTGGGCGCTCGATCTTCGGCTCACCGCCCGGATGCGTGCGCGTTCGGCTACAGCGACCGGCGGACCGGCAGCAGCCTGAGATCGCGCGCCCGGCCGATGGCTTCCACCCGCGTGTGCACGCCGAGCTTGCGGTAGATGCTGCGCAACTGGGTCTTGATCGTGTTGTGCGAGACGAACAACTTCTTCGCGATGTCGGCGTGCGTCGATCCCAGCGCCAGCAACTCCAGCACGTCTGTCTCCCGCCGGGACAGTTCGACATGGGTGACCGGTTCGGTGAAGACGGACCCGATCGCCTCGTCCGGGACGGTGAGACCGCCGGGCTCCGCGAGACGCCCGGCGACACCCTCGGCCAGAGTGGTGAAGGCGCGGCGGTTGCCGAGGGCCTCGGCGAGCGTGCAGGCCCGCTGCCAGCTGCGGACCGCGGCGTCCTTCTTGTCGAGATCGAGGTGGGCGCTCGCCTCGATGAGCAACGCCTCGACATGTGCGCGCGGGAAGCCGCACTCCGTCCACGGAACACGCTTGAGCTTCTTGAGCGCGATCTCCGGATGACCGGTGAACAGTTCGACACGCGCGTTCGTCACCACGAGCATCGGATGGGTCTGCGGCGACTCCTCGGCGAGGGCGCGCGCGAGGTTGCCGTTGCCGAGCGCCAGCTGCAGGTCGATCTCGGCGGCCCCGAGCAGGATGCGCGAGAACGCGCCGCGGTCGAACAGATCGTGGTGTGAAGCGATGAGCCGGTGCAGTTCGGTGAGTCCGTCGTAGGCGTTGCCCGCCGCCAGGTTGTAGTAGGCCCGGCCGTAGGCGACGAATCCCCAGAGTTCCTCCGAAACCCGCGGGACACCGAGCTCGTCGAGATATCCGACGGCACGGTCGAGCTCGAGCGAGTCGAGGTGGACGAGCGCGGACGCCACGCGACCACCCACCTTGACCATCTCGCCCCAGCGACCCTCGGTGGGCTCGGCGTTGCTCTCGATGCGCAGCCATTCCCGGGCGCGCGGATTGTCGCCCGTCACCGCCCAGTTCAGCGCCGAGCTGCCCGCGGCGTTCTGGATGACGAAGGCGATGTTCACGGCGTACGCACCGCGGTAGGCGCGGCGGAAGACGGTGGTGGATTCGGTCAGATATCCGGCGAGCTGGAGCGTGATCGCCCACTGCACGCGCAGCAGCGGCAGTTGCGGACCGAGATCGTCGGGCCGGTGTTCGAGGATCGAATCGACGAGCGGACGCAACAGCAGCGTCAACCGCGCGGCCTCACCGAATTCGCCCGAGACCCGCAGGGTCAGGGTCTGCACCGTCGCGACGTAGAGGGCCTGCGCGGCGCCGGGTGTCTTCCCGAGCTCGGTGAGTTCGTCGGGATCCGCGGGCAGGGAGGCGTGCAGGATCGAATGTTCGTCGAGCATCTGTGTGAACAGCGCGCGACCTGCCTGGACCGACGGATGGTCGCCGAGCTCCTGGTCGGGGATCTGCCGAAGCACCTTGACGAGAACGTCGAAAGAACTGTCGACCATGCGCGCCCAGGATTCCTCGACGATCGCCACGGCGGTCTCCCAGTCGCCGGCCTCGACGGCATAGATCGACGCCTCGGCGGGCCTGCCGGCGTCGCGATGGGCCCGGGCGAGTTCGACGAGCAGGGCGTCGACACGTCCGGGTTGCTCTCGGCGGGAGATGTCGAGCACGCACGAGCGGACGGCGTCGGGCCACCGCCACGTCCGGGGATCGTCGAAGGGCGAATCCATCAGGAGGCCGGCCGCGGCGAGCGTCGCGAGTGCGGCCTCGGGGTCCGCCGCGCCCGTCAGTTCGGCCGCCCGCTCGGCGGTGACGCTGTGGGCAGCGGCGACCGAGAACGCGAACTCGCGGTGCGCGTCGTCGAGTTCGTCGAGCCGGCTCTCCACATACGTCCGCACGAGGCGGGCCAAGGCCGGGGTCGGCAGTCCACGGGAGTCGATCAGGCGCTGGGGCCGGCTCCGGGCGACGGCCGCGGCCGCCGAGACCAGGGTGGGCACACCACCGAGCACGCGACACACGACCTCGCACTCGCTGTCGGAGCGCTCCGGTCCGGCGTCGCGCAACAGCGTCGTCGTCTCCTCGATGGTGAACGCGAGATCGGCCGCCGGGACGTACGTGGAGTCGATCCCGCGGAGGACGACCTCGGTCATGTCGGTGCTGTTTCCCGGCAGGCAGACGATCGCATCGAGCAGGGGGCACCGGTCGAGCAGCCGAAGGGTTGCTTCGAGCACCTCGGCCGAGTTCTGCGGCGACACACAGGCGAGCACGAGCAGGCAGGGCGACCCCAGATCGCGGAAGGTACGGACCACGCGCTCGAACGGGGAATCGTCGGGACCGTCGCCGGCGACCTCGACGGCCGGGTGATCGGCGAGGACCGCGAGCACATGCTCGGGCAGGTCGCCGTCGCCGGACGCCGTGAGTTCGGGAACCCAGACGATCGTGTGGTCGGGTGCGCCGCCCCGATGGAGCCATCCCGCGACGAGCGTCCGCTTGCCGAAACCCGGGGGAGCGTCGATCACCGTCAGCGTGGAGCACCGGTCGAGACACGCGAACAATCGGGGTCGCGCCAGAGCCGAGGACAAGGAACGCCACGCGGGTGCACCGACGCGAGGGGAGTCGGAAACACTCACGCGCACTCCTTCGGAAGGCTTCAGCCCGGATCTGCGCAGGCGGGAAGGCCCGAGCAGTGCCCCCGACAGGCTCTTGGTCGATCACAGACTACCTGGTCCGTTGTCGTGAGGTGCGGTAACGACAACCGTCGTGACGTGCGGTAACGACGGCAGCCCCGGCACCGGACCGTCGAGCGGACTCGACGGAGCGGGACGGGGCTGCGGTGGTGTGAGCCGGCGACTAGCTGCCGGATGCGCTCAGACGTGCCTTCTCGAGTGCGGCGAGGGTGCGCAGGATCGTCGCCTTCTGCTTCTCCAGATCGCTGCGGCGGGCGCGGGCGGCGAGGCCGTTCTGCTCGGCGACGAGCGTGAGCTGCGCGTCGATCGCGGAGAGCTGATCGAGCAGCGCGAGGGCCCGGGTCTGGATCTCCTCGACGTCCACGGCGCCCGTCCGGACCGGAGCCGCGGACTTCGCCGGCTTGGCCGAAGCGGACGAGCTGCGGGTCGCGGAGGCCGGACGCGTCGACGTCTGCGCGGAGGAACCGGTGTGGCCCTCCGTGATCGCGGCGGCGCGGGGACGCAAGGCCTTGCGCACGAGCGCCGGGTCGGGCTGCTCGGCGAGACGGATGTCGTTGAGGGCGCGGCGGGCCTCGCGGGCGGCGAGGCGGTGCTCGTATTCCTCCTCGTCGTCGGACTGCAGGGTGCCGCCGATGGGGCGCAGGCCGTACATGCCCATGAACTTGCGGGCCTCGTCGATGACGGCTTCGTGCTTACGGCATGTGGCACAGCGAGGTTCGTTGCGGAAGACCTCGACAGAGTCGGTGTCGCCGCACCAGACGCACGCACCCGGCGACCATCGTCGGACCGTTCGGATTGTCGCGTTTTCCGTAGGGGCTTCGAGAGTTTGCGCGTCGGTCACGAGGTGCCACTTTAGGTGAAAGCCGAGTTACGCAGGGGAGGGGGGTCTCGCACGACCTGCGACGATTTCACGCGGCGTGACGAAGATCATCCCCGTCCCGGCGCGTCCTTCAAACCATTGCGCCACACAGCATTTCCATACCACCCGGTCTGCCGGATCACGTTGTGGTAGCAGCGGTGAGCCAGCGCACCAGCGGCCGGAACTCACGCCACGCCGAACGCACCTCCTCGAGGGTGCGCGGACTGTCGATCCACGGCGGGGAGATCTCGGTGCGACCGGCCCACAGCGACCGGTGACGCATGAGTTCGATGCGGGGATGATCGACGTCCACGCCGCGCGGCCGGGACTTCAACCGGTCGCCGCCGATCTCGTATCCCGCGCGTTCGAGCTTGCGCACGATCCTCCCGAGCTCGGGGCCGCGACGGTCGTGATCGACCCCGGTCCGGTAACCGGCGATCTGATCGGACGAGCCGTGGAACAGGCCGGCGGCGACCCGCAACCCGGCGGCGTTGATCTCGACGTAGTAGCCGACGCTCTGCGCGACGGAGGCGAATCCGCCCTGGTGGGTCTTGTACGGCAGCTTGTCCTTGCTGAACCGCACGTCGCGGTACGGGCGGAAGGCCTTGCCCTCCCCGAACTCCTCCTCGAGTTCCGCAAGTAGGGCAAGCATCGGGCCGCGCACGCAGTCGTCGTAGACGGCCTTGTGCGCGGCCCAGAATGCTTTGCTGTTGTCGGCCTCGAGATCGTCGTAGAAGTCGAGGGCCGCGACGGGAAATCCGGTGAACACCCGGACAAGTCTGCCCCGTCGTCGAGCGGAAGGTCAGGCGACCCCGTTGAACAGCGAGGTGACCGAGCCGTTCTCGAAGACCTCGCGGATCGTCTGCGCGAGCAGCGGAGCGATCGACAGCACGGTGAGGCAGTCGAACTGCTTCTCCGGCGGGATCGGCAGCGTGTTGGTGACGATGACCTCCTTGGCGCCGCACGAAGCGAGGCGCTCGGCGGCCGGGTCGGAGAGCACACCGTGGGTGGCGGCGATGATGACGTCGCCCGCGCCGGCCTCCTTGAGGATCTTCACGGCGCCGGCGATGGTGCCACCGGTGTCGATCATGTCGTCGATCAGGATGCAGGTGCGGCCCTCGACCTCACCGACCACGCGGTTCGACTTGACCTGGTTGGGCACCAGCGGGTCGCGGGTCTTGTGGATGAACGCCAGCGGCGCGCCACCGA
The DNA here is from genome assembly GCF_001665495.1 of Rhodococcus sp. 852002-51564_SCH6189132-a. Taxonomy (NCBI): domain Bacteria; kingdom Bacillati; phylum Actinomycetota; class Actinomycetes; order Mycobacteriales; family Nocardiaceae; genus Rhodococcus; species Rhodococcus sp. 852002-51564_SCH6189132-a. Next base: position 50,670 of record NZ_LZMJ01000038.1, on the reverse strand, counting down.
GGGTGTCGGCCCACTTCTCGGCCACCCGCACGCGACCGGAGTCGGGGGAGACCACGGCGATGTTCTCGACGCCGTACTTGCCGCGGATGTACTCGGCGAGCTGACCCTGTGCGTGCATGTGGTCGACCGGACCGTCGAAGAAGCCCTGGATCTGATCGGTGTGCAGGTCGACCGTGATGATGCGGTCGGCGCCGGCGGTCTTGAGCAGATCGGCGATCAGGCGGGCGGAGATGGGCTCGCGGCCGCGGTGCTTCTTGTCCTGACGGGCGTAGGGGTAGAACGGCAGGATCGCGGTGATGCGCTTGGCCGAACCACGCTTGAGCGCGTCGATCATGATGAGCTGCTCCATGACCCACTGGTTCAGCGGGAACGGATGGCTCTGCAGCACGAAGGCATCCGAACCGCGCACCGACTCCTCGAAACGCACGAACGTCTCACCGTTCGCGAAGTCCCGTGCCGTCTGCGGGGTGAGGGGGACGCCCAGTTCCTTCGCGACCTGCTCTGCCAGCTCGGGATGGGCCCGGCCGGAGAAGAGCATCAAGTTCTTCTGGTTGTCGATCCAATTGGTCACTGGTTCTGGCCGTCCTTCTGGCGATCGTGGTCGTGCGGCTGCTGTGCTCTCGATGCTGCCTCGGCAGCGGGGGTACCGGCGCGATTTCGCTGGACCCACCCGTCAATATTGCGCTGTGGCGTACCCGACACCGCCAGCGCCCCCGGAGGAACGTCGCGACGGAGTACTGTTCCGGCGCCCGTGTAGGCGCCGTCGCCCACCGTGAGGGGAGCGACGAACATAGTGTCCGACCCGGTCCGGACATGCGATCCGACGACCGTGCGGTACTTCTTCACCCCGTCGTAGTTGACGAACACGCTCGATGCCCCGATGTTGGAGTGCTCGCCGATCTCCGCGTCGCCGACATAAGTGAGGTGGGGGACCTTCGAATGCGCTCCGATCTGCGCGTTCTTCGTCTCGACGAAGGCACCGAGCTTGCCGCACGCGCCGAGTTCGGTGCCGGGGCGCAGGTAGGTGAACGGGCCGACGGTGGCCTCCGCGCCGATCACGGCGTCGGAGCCGTGGGTGCGCACCACGGTGGCGCCGGCGCCGACCTGCACGTCGGTCAGCGTCGTGTCGGGGCCGACCTCCGCGTCGTCGGCGATCACCGTGCGGCCGCGCAACTGCACACCCGGGTGGATGGTGACGTCGGCGCCGAGCACGACGTCGACGTCGATCCACGTCGAAGCCGGGTCGATCACCGTGACACCCTCGCGCATCCAGTGCTCGAGCAGGCGCCGGTTGAGTTCGGTGGTCAGTGCGGCGAGCTGGACGCGGTCGTTGACGCCGGAGACCTGCACCGCGTCGTCGGTGTGGAGTCCGCGGACGGTGTGGCCCTCGTTGCGGGCGATCTTCACGACGTCGGTCAGGTACAGCTCGCCCTGCGAGTTGTCGGCGCTCAGCTTGCCGAGCGCGGATCGCAGCGCGGCCGCGTCGAAGGCGTACACGCCCGTGTTGATCTCCTGGATCGCGCGCTGCGTCGGCGAGGCGTCCTTCTCCTCGACGATCCCGGCGACGTCGCCGTCGGTGGTGCGCACGATGCGTCCGTAGCCGGTCGGCTCGGACACCGTCGTGGTGAGGACGGTGACGGCGGCAGGTTCGGTGTCGAGGTGCGCGTCGAGCAGTTCCTGCAGGGTGTCGGAGCGGAGCAGCGGGACGTCGCCGGCGGTGACGACGACCGTGCCGTCGAAGTCGTCGGGGAGGGCACCGAGGCCGCACTCCACGGCGTGGCCGGTGCCGAGCTGTTCCTCCTGGACGGTCACCCGGATCTCGCGGTCGAGATCCGCGGCGACGGCGCTCACCTCGGCGGAGACCTCCTCGCGGCGGTGCCCGACGACGGTGACGAGATGGGCGGGTCCGAGTGCGGCGGCGGCGTACAGGGAGTGAGCGAGCATCGTGCGTCCACCGAGGGTGTGCAACACCTTCGGTGTCTTCGACCGCATCCTTGTTCCTGCTCCGGCTGCCAGCACGACGATCGCGGTCTGCACCTGCATGTAGCTCCCTCGACACGTTTCTGTACGCCGGTCCGTGCGTACACCGGGGAAGCACTGAGGCTCCCCGGGACGGTTCCCGCTCCGCCGCCAGGACTCGAACCTGAACTATCTGAACCAAAATCAGAGGTGCTGCCGATTACACCACGGCGGATTGCCACACCCCCGCGGCGGAACCGGCGGGCGTGCGCCCCTGATCCTCGCACGAGACGGCGTCGACGTCGAACCTGGGGTGGCGCGATCGGGAATGGATAGGCTGTCGAACGTTCGAGTACGTCCCGCCGCCGAAGGAGGACCTGTGTCGCAGGCGTCGCAGAAGCGAACCGAGCGCACTCCGCGGATCCGGATGACGGGCACGCAGCGTCGGGAACAGCTCATCGAAATCGGTCGCGCCCTGTTCGCCGAGCGCGGCTACGAGGGCACCTCCATCGAGGAGATAGCCCAGCGGGCGCAGGTCTCCAAGCCGGTCGTCTACGAGCACTTCGGCGGTAAGGAAGGTCTCTACGCGGTGGTCGTGGACCGCGAGATGACCGTGCTGATGTCGATGGTCACCGAGAGCCTCACCCGCAACCGGTCGAGGATCCGCGTCGAGCGGGCCGCGCTCGCTCTGCTCACCTACATAGAGGAGCGCACCGACGGCTTCCGCATCCTCGTGCGCGACTCGCCGATGTCCGCCGAGGAAGGCACCTATTCGAGTCTGCTCAACGAGGCGATGCGTCAGGTGGGGAAGCTGTTGACCGGCGACTTCTCCCGGCGGGGGCTCAACCCGGAGTTCGCTCCGCTCTACGCCCAGGCTCTCGTCGGCATGGTCGCCACCACTGCGACGTGGTGGCTCGACCGCCGCACTCCGTCGAAGGAGGACGTCGCGGCCCACCTCGTGAACCTGTGCTGGAACGGCCTCATCGGTCTGGAAGCGGACCCGAAGCTCGGGGAACCCCCGGTTTCCGAATAGTCCTCTCGTTTCCGGGACCGTCTGCTCTCTACTTTCAGGTAAGTGGCGTTATCGTTGGGATACCCGTGAGAAGGCAGGCTGTGGTGGGACGACAAGTACGCGCAGAGGTGACACGCGAATCGGTGCTGCAGGGCGCAGCGACGATCTTCGTGCGCGACGGGTACGCGGACGCGAACCTGGGCGACATCATCGAGGAGGCCGGCGTCACCAAGGGTGCGCTGTACTTCCACTTCGGTTCGAAGGAAGAACTGGCGCGCGGGGTGATCGACTCCGGCTATCTCCGCTTCGAGGCCGCCGCCGAGTCCAAGATGGACCGCCGTTCCCCGGCGCTCGAGACACTGATCGACCTGTCGGTCCTGCACGTCGACATGTCCGAGACCGATTCCGTGGTGCGGGCGATGTTCCGGCTGCTGGTCGAGATCGGCGACTACCAGGGCACCGAGCACCGGCCCTACGAGATCTGGCAGAACAACCTGCAGGAGCTCGCGGCCCGGGCCGCCGACGAGGTCGTCGTCGTCGAGGACGTCGACGTCCACGCGGTCTCCCTGCTGCTGCTCGAACAGGCGATGGGCGTCCGGATCATGGCGAACGCTCTCAAGGCGACCGAACGGCTCGCAGAGCAGACCGGTGCGATGTGGCAGATGATCCTGCCCGCGCTGGTGCCGGCGAACAAGCTCGAATACTTCCGGCAGTTCGTGGAGCGCCGTCTGCGGCTGCAGTCGTGACCTTCGGGCCGTTCTCCGCCGAGGAGGCCCCCGCGGCGCTGGCGGGTCTGCTCGACCGGTTCGGGTCCGACACCGCCGTGACGATCGGTGTCGTGCCGTCGTTGCTCACCATCGCCCAGGCCGCCGACGTCCTCGGCTGCTCCCGCCGGCACGTCGCGCGCCTGGTCGACACGGGCGCACTCTCCGCCGACTTCCACGGCCTGCACCGGCGGGTGTCGCGCTCCGACGTCCTCGACCTCGCGAAGCAGCAGGCGGAGGTGGTCACGACGGTCCTCGACGGACTCGCCGATCTCACGCGGCGCGAAGGACTGTACGACCCGTTCTGACAGCATGACGCGGCCCGCCGCGGCAGCACGGTACGGTCCGTTCCGACGGTTCGACGAAGGGTGACGATGCCGGTTCGAGTGGTGCTCGATGCGACGGTCCTCGCCCGCCCCCGCCTGCGCGATGTGGCGCTCGCCCTTACCGAAGACGGCCTCTACCAACCCTTCTGGAGCGACGGAATCATCGCGGAAGTGGACCGCCGACTGCCGCAGGAACTGCTGCGTCCCGCCCGCGACTTCCTCTTCGCCGAACTCGACCGCGCCTTCCCCGACGCCCGGGTGGTCTGGCCCACCACCGTGCTCCGCGAGGTGCCGCACGTGACGGGACCGAGGGAGGCACACGTGACCTCGGTGGCGCTGCTGTGCCACGCCGACGCCGTCGTCACCGCCGACCCCGAGCTCACCGGGGCACTGGAACGATCGGGTATCGAAGCGTGGACACCCGACGCTTTCGTCACCTTCGCGCTCGACGCCGATCCCGTCCGCACCCGCGCGGCACTGCTGAGAATGGTGCGCCGTCGCTGGCTCGCCGACGATGACACCCGGCGCGAGGCGGACGACGACGAACTGTTCGCACGGCTGGCCGAGTGGGCCGCGCGCGACCTCGGTGCAAACAGCGCCGACCTCCTCGCGCCCCCGGCGCGGTAGCGCGTTTCACGCCCCCGGCGCGGTAGCGCGTTTCACGCCCCGGCGCGGTGACGCGCGGGGAACAGCGGAATAGACTCGACAAGGTTCTCGTCCCACACTCAGGAGCGCCTTCCTTGTCTGCTGTGCCCCCGGCCGCTGTCCCACTGTCCGGATTGGCGCGGATCGCGCTGGCCGACGACAGACTGCGCAGGATCGGCGAGCTCGCCGGTTCCGCCGAACAGGAGATCGTCGCCCCACCCGCCGCGCGGCCGTTCGTCGCGGCGGCGCTGGCCGAGAAGACACCTCTGCTCGTGGTCACCGCCACCGGACGCGAGGCCGACGATCTCACCGCCGAACTCACCGAGATGTTCGGCGAGGGCGTCACGCAGTTCCCCTCGTGGGAGACCTTGCCGCACGAGCGCCTGTCGCCGAGCGCCGACACGGTCGGCCGTCGCCTGCACGTCCTGCGTCGCCTCGCGCGTCCCGACGATCGCGATCTCGGGCCCGCACTGCGGGTCGTCGTCGCCACCGTGCGGTCGCTGGTGCAGCCGATGGCTCCCGGACTCGGCGAGATCGACCCCGTCACGCTGCGGGTCGGCACCGAACACGACTTCGAGGAACTCGTCGAGCGGCTCGTCGAACTGGCGTACACCCGCGTCGACATGGTCGGCAAGCGCGGTGAGTTCGCGGTGCGCGGCGGCATCCTCGACGTCTTCCCGCCCACCGCCGACCATCCGGTCCGCGTCGAGTTCTGGGGCGACGAGGTCACCGAACTTCGCTGCTTCTCCGTCGCCGACCAGCGTTCGATCTCCGAGGTCGACGTGCCGGTGCTCGTCGCGCCGCCGTGCCGCGAACTGCTGCTCACCGACGAGGTCAAGGCCCGCGCCGCGCAGCTCGCCGAGGACAACCCGGCCGATGCGGCGCTCGTCGAGATGCTCGACAAGATGGCCGGCGGCATCCCCGTCGAGGGCATGGAAGCGTTGCTGCCGGTGCTGCAGCCCGGCGAGTTGCAGTTGCTCACCGACGTTCTGCCCGCCGGGGCGCACGTGCTGATCTGCGACCCGGAGAAGGTCCGCACCCGTGCGAGCGATCTCGCCCGCACCGGGCAGGAGTTCCTCGAGGCGTCGTGGACGGCCGCCTCGATCGGTGGTGCGGCGCCGCTCGACACCTCGAACCTCAACGGGGTGGACGGCCGGAAGCTCGATCTCGGCGCGTCGGCCTACCGGTCGCTGCGTCAGGTGCGCGAGGCCGCGCAGGCCGCGGGCAGACCGTGGTGGACGCTCAGCCCGCTCGCCTCCGGTGCCGACACCGAACTCGTCCTCGACGTGCAGCCGGCCCCCGAGGTCCGCGGCTCCGAGGACCTGCTGTCGATGCTGTTCGTGAACCTGCGCGCCCACGTCACCGCGGGGGGCCGTGCGGTGATCGTCGTCGCCGGTGCGGGCACCGGACAGCGCATCCTCGAGCGGCTGAAGGAGAACGAGGTCCCCGCCGCGAAGCTCGAACCGGGCACCGAACCGGTGCGCGGGCAGGTCGGCGTCATGCGCGGTTGCCTGCACGAGGGCGTCGTCCTCCCCGGCAACGACGACAACGTGGTGCCGGGGCTGGTGGTCGTCACCGAGGCCGACCTCACCGGTAACCGCGTGGTCACCGAGGGCCGCAAGACTCCCGTCAAGCGTCGCAACCAGGTCGACCCGCTCGCCCTGAACGCCGGTGACTTCGTCATCCACGACCAGCACGGCATCGGCAAGTTCGTCGAGATGGTCGAGCGCACGGTCGGTGGTGCCCGCCGCGAGTATCTCGTCATCGAGTACGCGCCCGGCAAGCGGGGCCAGCCCGGCGACAAGCTGTTCGTGCCGATGGAGCAGCTCGACCAGCTCTCTCGGTACGTCGGCGGTGAGCTGCCGTCCGTCAGCAAGCTCGGCGGATCCGACTGGGCCAACACCAAGCGCAAGGCGCGCAAGGCGGTTCGCGAGATCGCCGGCGAGCTCGTGCGGCTGTACGCGGCGCGGCAGGCCTCGCCCGGCCATGCCTTCGCGCCCGACTCGCCGTGGCAGAAGGAGATGGAGGACGCCTTCCCCTTCACGGAGACACAGGACCAGCTCACGGTGATCTCCGAGGTCAAGGCCGATATGGAGAAGGCGGTGCCGATGGACCGCGTCGTGATCGGCGACGTCGGCTACGGCAAGACCGAGATCGCGGTGCGTGCGGCCTTCAAGGCCGTGCAGGACGGCAAGCAGGTCGCGGTGCTCGTCCCCACGACCCTGCTCGCGCAGCAGCACCTGCAGACCTTCACCGAGCGGATGGCGGCCTTCCCCGTGAGGGTGAAGGGGCTGAGCCGGTTCACCGACGCATCCGATTCGCGCGCGATCACCGAGGGCATGGCCGACGGCACCGTCGACATCGTCGTCGGCACCCACCGCCTGCTCCAGACCGGGATCCGCTGGAAGGACCTCGGTCTCGTGATCGTCGACGAGGAGCAGCGTTTCGGCGTCGAGCACAAGGAGCACATCAAGGCGCTGCGCACGCACGTCGACGTGCTCACGATGTCGGCAACTCCGATCCCGCGAACCCTCGAGATGAGCATGGCCGGGATCCGCGAGATGTCGACCATCCTCACCCCGCCCGAGGAGCGGCACCCGATCCTCACCTATGTGGGTGCCTACAACGACAAGCAGGTCGCCGCGGCGATCCGCCGGGAGCTGCTTCGCGACGGCCAGGTCTTCTACGTCCACAACCGGGTGAGCTCGATCGACAAGGCCGCCAAGCGACTCCGCGATCTCGTCCCCGAGGCGCGGGTCGCGGTCGCGCACGGGCAGATGAAGGAGGAGACGCTCGAGAAGACGGTGCAGGGCTTCTGGCAGCGCGAGTTCGACGTGCTGGTGTGCACGACGATCGTCGAGACCGGCCTCGACATCTCGAACGCCAACACGCTCATCGTCGAACGTGCGGATTCGCTCGGTCTGTCGCAGCTGCACCAGTTGCGCGGCCGCGTCGGGCGTTCGCGTGAGCGCGGCTACGCGTACTTCCTGTACCCGGCGGAGAAGCCGCTGACGGAGACCGCCTACGACCGACTCGCCACGATCTCGCAGAATTCCGATCTCGGCGCGGGTATGGCCGTGGCCATGAAGGACCTCGAGATCCGCGGCGCCGGTAACGTTCTCGGTGCCGAACAGTCCGGCCACGTCGCCGGGGTGGGCTTCGACCTGTACGTGCGGCTCGTCGGCGAGGCCGTCGAGGCATACCGGGCCGCGGCCGACGGCCGCACGGTCACCACCGACGAAGCGCCCAAGGAGGTGCGGATCGACCTTCCCGTCGATGCGCACATCCCGGCCGACTACGTCGCATCCGACCGGCTGCGCCTCGAGGCGTACCGCAAGCTCGCCGCCGCGAACGACGACGCCGCGATCGCCACGGTCGTCGACGAACTCGTCGACCGTTACGGTCCGCTGCCCGATGAGGTGCAGCGGCTCGTGTCCGTCGGCCGGTTGCGGTTGCTGTGCCGCGAGTACGGCCTCGAGGAGGTCGCGGTCACCGGCACCCAGATCCGGATCTCGCCGATGGAGCTGCCCGACTCGAAGCAGATGCGGCTCAAGCGGTTGTACCCGGGAGCGCAGTACCGCGCGACGAGCGGTCTCGTGCAGCTGCCGATCCCGCGGACCGGCGGGGTGGGATCGGATCGGGTGCGCGATGTGGCGCTGCTGCAGTACATCGCCGACTTCCTGCTCGCCCTCGACGGCAAGCCGCAGGGCTCGGTGGACCTGAACAGCGCGGCGACGGTGAATGCATGACCGACTACACCGCTCTCGCCGAGGCGGCGGCCGTGATGGACAGACTGTGGTCGTTCGGGGGATGGGAGGTCACCCAGACCCACGAGAGTCTGCGCCGCTATCTGATCGAGGAGACCTACGAGGTTCTCGACGCCGTCGAGTCGGGTGATCCGGACGAGCTCCGCGAAGAACTCGGCGACCTGCTGCTGCAGGTGCTGTTCCACTCCCGGATCGCCGAGGCGAACGGGCAGTTCACGGTCGACGACGTGGCGGCGACGCTCGTCGCCAAGCTGGCCGCGCGCAGCCCGCACCTGACCAACGGGCACACCGGTCCGCTCGACGTCGCGGAGCAGGAAGCGGCGTGGGAGATCGCGAAGAAGACGGAGAAGGCACGCACGTCGTGCCTCGACGGGATCGCGATGGCGCAGCCCGCACTCTCCCTGGCCGACAAGGTGATCGAACGCGCGATGCGAGCGGGTTTCCCGGAGGACCTGGTGCCCGAGACGTTGCGGGTCGTCCGGATCACAGGCACGGGCGACACGGAGTCGACGCTCCGATCGGCAATCCTCGCGTTCGCCGGATCGATCCGGGCAACGGAGAAGGCCGCGCACACCGACGGAGTTCCGCACGGCGGGCTCGACGAGGATGCGTGGCGTCGCTACTGGGCACCCGCCGGCGAGCACCGCGGGGGACCCGCAGACGAGCACCGCGGGGGACCCGCAGACGAGCACCGCGCCTGAATGTGTCTCACCCGACCCACCGGACCCCGTGCCGGCTGTCGGGTGGAATACACCAGCGGCCCTCGAACTCCGGGAACTGCGCCCGCACTTCGGGGAGCAGATCGGGGACGGTGAGCAGGATGCAATCGGGGGATGCATCGCGCAGAGCGGTGAGGTCGATGATCGGGACGTCCGTTCCCGGCATTCGCCGTCCGGCCTTCGCCGGTGAGCCGTCGGCGACGGCCTCCATGACGGAGCGGTCGACACCCGCACGAGCGAACAGTGCCACGGCCCGGGAAGCCGCGCCGTAGGCGAACACCCGTCGGTGTTCGGCGGCCGACTTGCGCAGCCAGGAGACCAGTTCGTCCACCTGGCGGTCGGCCTGCCGTTGCAGGGTGCGGAGTGTCGCAGCGCTCGTGATGCCGGTCGCCCGTTCGGCGGCGAGGATCCGGCGTGCACTCAGTCCCGCATTCGTCCACGGATCCCGTTCGGCAGCGACCAGCACGGTGCCGCCGTAGAGGTCGAAGGTCCAGGCCTCGGAGATGTGCAGTCCCACGTCCTCGAGCAGTCGCCGCAGCGCGGTCAGTGAGTAGTACGCGAAATGACCGTGCCGCAGGGCGTTCCACTGGCCCTGCGACACGATGGCGGAGAGGGTGTGGAACTGGAGCAGCAGCACACCGTCGGGGGAGAGCGCCGCCGCGCGTTTGAGGAATGCCGCGCGCTGATCGGCTTCGTGCATGATGCCGAAGCTGTCGAGGACCAGGGACGCGGCGGCCCCGGGGAAGGCGGGCTGGAAACCGCGTTCGATCAGCAGGGGGAGCCAGGTGCCGCCGTGCGGACTGCCGAACTCGATCACCGTGCGGCCCTTCAGCCGGCCCGCCCGCTCGACGACCTCGACGGCCTCGCGGGCCTGCTCGCGCAGCGCCTCCGGCTCGATGCCGCGGGGCTCGTCCGGGACGGTGTCGTCGTCCGCCAGCTGCGCCAGTCCGCAGCCGGTACACAGAACCATCGCCAGTTCGTGGGCTGATTCGGCGGGTAAAGGAGGCGAGTCCCCGGGTGGAAAGTAATCGGCGGGCGGGACCGCTCCGAGATCGAGGACTCGCTCGAGGCGATCGTGGCCGCACGCGCGGCACCTGTTCATTCGCGGAACACGCCCGCCGGCCGTGGCCGCAGCGTCGGGTCGAGGCGTCCCGCATCGGACAGCCGCCGCAGATGTGCCAGACGCGTGAAGCGCTGGGTGAAGTCCTCCTTCGTGAGGCCGTCGGCGACGAAGTGACGGAACAGTTCGGCAGCGCCTGCGTCGACACTCCACGACGGAACGAAGGCCGGCATGGCGTGGCGGATGGCCGAGAAGTCCACACGATACGAGCGTGGGTCGGGACCGGTCTCGCCGGTGATGGAGACGAACGACCCGGGGACCGCGCGGGTGACGGACTCGGCGATGTCGCGTACGCGGACGTTGTTGGATTCGGTGCCGACATTGAAGGCGGCGCAGTGCACATCGCTCTCCGGTGCGGTGAGGGCACACGCGAACGCGAGGGCGATGTCCTTCGCGTGAACGAGGGGACGCCACGGGGTGCCGTCCGACAGCACGCGCACCTCGCCGGTGAGCACCGCGGTGCCGACGAGATTGTTCACGACGATGTCCGCGCGGAGCCGTGGCGAGTATCCGAAGGCTGTGGCGTTGCGGAGGAAGACGGGACAGAAGCCCGAATCGGCCAGGGCCGCCACGTCGTCCTCGACCCGGACCTTGCTCACGGCGTAGGGCGTGAGCGGCCGGAGCGGAGCACTCTCGTCCACGAGATCGTCGCCCGCACTTCCGTACACCGAACAGGTCGACGCGTAGAGGAACCGGCGCACACCGGCCTCCTTCGCGCACCTGGCGAGGTGGACGGATCCGAGATGGTTGATGTCGTAGGTGATCTCGGGTGCGAACGCACCGAGCGGGTCGTTCGACAACGCCGCCAGGTGGACGACGGCGTCGAACCCGGTGAGGTGCTCGGTTCCCACATCGCGGAAGTCGACGGTCATGCCGGGCGGATCCTGCGGTGCCGTGCCGAGAGTGCATTCCGCGAAGAGTCCCGTGTCGAGACCGACGACCTCGTGACCGCGGGCGAGCAGTTCGGGCACCATGACGGATCCGAGATATCCCTTGTGCCCTGTGACGAGTACGCGCATGTCAATCTCTCCCGGGATCGTCGGCGGTCATGAGGTTCACGAGGTCACCGCCGGTGTCTCCCACACCGTCCACGGATGGATACCGCGTGCGAAGTTGTCGTCGAGTTCGGCGCGTTCCTTGAAGGTGTCGGCCGGTTTCCAGAACCCGAAGTGGCGATAGCCGAACAGTTTCCCCTGGCCTGCGAGCGGTCCGCACACGTCGGCGACGAGGTCGCCGCCGGGTGGCAACAGGTCGAAGATCGCCTGGTTCAGGACGAAATATCCGCCGTTCTCCCAGATGGGGAAGTTGCTGACCGGGGTGATCTCCTTGATCTCGCCGTTCTCCGCGACGTCGACGCAGTGGAAGGACGACTGCGGGGGCACGACGAGCATGGAGGCCGTGGCCCCGGACGTGTGGAACGCCTCGATCATGTCGTCGAGCGGGGCATCGGTCAGCACGTCCGCGTAGTTCGCGAGGAAGTACTCGTCGCCGTCGAGATATCGGCGGACGCGGCGCAGGCGTTCGCCGATCGCCGATTCGAGTCCGGTGTCGACGAAGGTGATCTTCCAGTCGCTGATGTCGGTGCTGAGGCAGTCGACCCGGTTGCCGTGCAGGACGAAGTCGTTGGACTGTTCCTCGTGGTAGTCGAGGAAGAACTCCTTGATCTTGGATGCGCCGTAGCCGAGGCAGAGGATGAACTCCTTGTGCCCGAAGTGCGCGTAGTAGCGCATGATGTGCCACAGGATGGGGGCGCGGACCGACCATCTGCATGGGCTTGGGGATCTGGTCGTTGCGATCGTTGCGCATGCGCATGCCGTAACCGCCGCAGAACAGTACAACCTTCATGATGTGGTCCTCCAGGACAGTTCGGGTTCACCGATGGCCGTGTGGATGGTGGGGAGGGGGAAGACGAGATGTCCGCCCCAGTCCGCGATGTAGGCGAGCTGGCGGGTCAGCTCGGGTTCGAGGTTCCAGGGCAGTGCGAGGACGATGTCCGGCCGGTCCTGGGCGATCCGCTCGACGGGCTCGATGGGGATCCGGGTCCCCGGGGTGAAGCGTCCGTGCTTGTACGGATTCCGGTCGACGGTGTAGGACAACAGGTCCGGTCGGATTCCGCAGTAGTTCAGCAGGGTGTTGCCCTTGCCGGGTGCACCGTAGCCGACCACCGACAGACCGTCCTCGCGGCACTGCAGGAGGAAGCGCAACAGCTCCAGGCGGGAGGTACGCGCGAGCGGTTCGAGCCGGAAGTAACGTCCTGGCCGTCGCCGAGCAGCACAACTTCGAGGCCGTCGCACTCCTGCCCTCCGGTCGGTGGCCGCACGCGCGGACACGCAGACTCAGCTGGGATCTCGAGAAGATCGGTGCCGAGCTCCTCATCGCCCCTGTGCTCATGGACGTCGTCGGCCCGCGCCTGCACATCTCCCCGCTCGAGGGGCTGCCCCTGTTGCAGATGAGCGCCCCCAGCTACAGCGGCCCGGCCTGGATCGTGAAGAACGTCTTCGATCGGGTCCTCGCGGTGCTGATCCTGATGGTGATCGCGCCGGCACTGCTCGCCGTCGCGGTCGCGATCAAGGTCGGCAGCAGAGGACCGATCCTCTTCCGTCAGCAACGGGTGGGACGCGGCGGAACCCCGTTCACGATGTACAAGTTCCGCAGCATGGTCGTCGGCGCCGACGAGCACAAGGACGACATCGCCGATCACGACATCGGTGCCGGAGTGCTGTTCAAGGTCCGCGAGGACCCGCGGGTCACCAGGGTCGGCCGCTTCATCCGGCGGTACTCGCTCGACGAACTGCCGCAACTGTTCAACGTGGTCAAGGGCGACATGTCGCTCGTCGGCCCGCGCCCACCGCTCGAATGCGAGGTCGCCCGGTACGGAGAGGACGGCGCGGCGCGGCGGTTGTTCGTCAAACCGGGTGTGACGGGACTGTGGCAGGTCAGCGGACGCAGCAATCTGTCCTGGGACGAGTCGGTACGGGCCGATCTGCGGTACGTCGAGAACTGGACCTTCATGCTCGACCTGTCGATCCTGCGCCGCACGATCCGGGCCGTTCTCAGCGGGGACGGCGCATATTGAGGGAGACCGCTGTCGAGACAGTAGAGACAGAGTCAGAGACAACGGTGGAGTCCGACCCCTCGCGGATTCCACCCTCCGAGACCGGCACCGACGATCAGGCGGGATCGTCGGCGCCGGTGCGTCTGCCGGTTCGTCTACAAGGGGTTTTCGTCCCGTATGGAATATGGAGGGGTGCCGTCCGATCGAGAACCCCGACGCTGGCTGTGGCCGGTGGTCCTGCTCAGTGCACTCGTCGCCGTCGTCTTCGTGGCGGTCGAGTCCGCTCTGCACTCACCCCGGCGACCGTCCGTCGAGATCCCCGACGGCGTCCCGCCGGCACCCGGTCTGCCCGTTCCGCCCATCGACGTGAACGGTCCCGGCCGCACAGCCGCGCAGCTCGCCGCCTGGGCCGAACCCCAATCGCGGGAGCTGGGCATCCCCACCACCGCACTCGAGGCGTACGGGCACGCGGCGGCCGTCCTGGCCGTCGGCACCCCCGACTGCGGCCTGTCGTGGACGACCCTCGCCGGCATCGGCAACGTGGAGAGCAGCCACGGACGGTTCGGCGGCGCCTCCCTCGGATCCGACGGCAGCGTCTCACCGCCCATCCGGGGTGTCCCGCTCGACGGCACCCGGGGCAACGCCGAGATCCGCGACACCGACGGTGGCCGCCTCGACGGCGACCCGGTGCTCGACCGGGCGGTCGGGCCGATGCAGTTCATCCCCGAGACCTGGGAACGGTGGGGCGTCGACGCGAACGGCGACGGCATCGCCGACCCCGACAACATCGACGACGCGGCCCTGACCGCAGGCCGCTATCTGTGCGACCGCGGAGGCGACCTGACCACCGCGGAGGGCTGGACGAACGCCCTGATGGCTTACAACCGCTCCACCGAATACCTGATGCTCGTCCGCGACCGCGCCGCCGCCTACGGCGTGGGAGTGCGGCCGTAGACAGTACCGCGCCGGGCCTCGAGCGCGCCTGTACCTCACACGCAGGTCGCGACCGTTAGGCTGTCCCCAGCGTGCAGACACCGCAGCGTGACAGTCCATCGAAGGAGAATCAGCCAGTGGCCATCATTGAGCAGGTAGGAGCCCGCGAAATCCTCGACTCCCGTGGCAACCCCACGGTCGAGGTCGAAGTGCTGCTCGAGGACGGAAGTTTCGCCCGCGCTGCAGTGCCGTCGGGCGCCTCCACCGGCGAGCACGAGGCCGTCGAGCTGCGTGACGGCGGCGACCGTTACCTCGGCAAGGGCGTCGAGAAGGCCGTCGAGGCCGTCCTCGCCGAGATCGGCCCGGCCATCATCGGCCTCGACGCCACCGAGCAGCGCACCGTCGACCAGGCCCTCCTCGACGCCGACGGCACCCCCGACAAGGGCCGCCTCGGCGCGAACGCCCTGCTCGGCGCGTCGCTCGCCGTGGCGAAGGCCGGTGCGGAGTCGTCCGGACTCGAGCTGTTCCGTTACGTCGGAGGCCCGAACGCCCACATCCTTCCCGTTCCGATGATGAACATCCTCAACGGTGGCGCCCACGCCGACACGGGCGTCGACGTCCAGGAGTTCATGGTCGCCCCGATCGGCGCCCCGACCTTCAAGGAATCCCTCCGCTGGGGTGCCGAGGTCTACCACTCCCTCAAGTCCGTGCTCAAGAGCAAGGGCTTGGCCACCGGCCTCGGCGACGAGGGCGGCTTCGCCCCCGACGTCGCGGGCACCAAGGCCGCGCTCGACCTGATCAGTGAGGCCATCGGTAAGACCGGTCTGAAGCTGGGCAGCGATGTCGCGCTCGCACTGGACGTCGCGGCCACCGAGTTCTACACCGAGGGCACCGGCTACAAGTTCGAGGGCCAGAACCGGACGGCCGCCGAAATGGGCGCCTTCTACGCCGAGCTGCTCGGCCAGTACCCGCTGGTCTCCATCGAAGATCCGCTCAGCGAGGACGACTGGGAGGGCTGGGTCGCGCTCACCGAGGAGATCGGCGACAGGATCCAGCTCGTCGGCGACGACCTGTTCGTCACCAACCCCGAGCGCCTCGAGGACGGCATCGTCAAGGGTGCCGCGAACGCGCTGCTCGTGAAGGTCAACCAGATCGGCACCCTCACCGAGACCCTCGACGCCGTCGACCTCGCGCACCGCAACGGCTACAAGACGATGATGAGCCACCGCTCCGGCGAGACCGAGGACACCACCATCGCCGATCTCGCCGTCGCCGTCGGCAGCGGACAGATCAAGACCGGCGCGCCCGCCCGCTCCGAGCGTGTCGCCAAGTACAACCAGCTGCTGCGCATCGAGGAGTCCCTCGGCGACGTCGCTCGCTACGCCGGCGAGCTCGCCTTCCCGCGGTTCTCCGTCGAGGGCTGATCGCCGGCATGAGTCAGCGCGGTAGATCCCGTCCCGGAGCGAGGCGCACCCGCACCGAGGGTGTGTCCGGCGTCCGGCGTCCGGGCCGGGTCCGGCCCACGGGATCTGCCGCGCCGGCCGAACACTCGGCCGAGAATGCGGGTGCGCGGCCGGCCGGCCGCGAGGACCCCGTTCATTCGTCGCCCGGCCGCGGCCGCCCCGGTGGTTCGGGGCGAGCCCGCCCCACCCGGGTCGGCGCGCCCCGCGACTCCCGCCGCCCCCGCACCGAACGCACCGTCCTGGACCTGTCCACCGGCCGCGCCGTGGTGCTCGCCCTCGTCGTGTGTGGTCTCGCGCTCACCCTCGCGGTGCCGCTGCGCACCTACGTGAGCCAGCGTTCCGAAGCCGAGCAGCTCGCCGCCGAACGCGTGCAGCTCGAACAGGAGATCGCGGCCCTCGAGGAACAGAAGGCCCGCATGGAGGACCCGGCCTGGGTCCGCGCCCAGGCCCGCGAGCGACTGCGGTTCGTCGTCCCCGGCGACATTCCCTACCAGGTGCAACTGCCGGGCGACGCCCCGCCCGAACGTGAGGAACGCGAACCCGAGCGGCCGACGACCGGCGCCTGGTACAGCGACCTGTGGTTGTCGGTGTCCGAACCGGCACCCGAACCCGAGCCCGAACCCGTGCCGCAGCAGATGCCTGTGGCACCCCCAGAACCAGGAGATGTCCCCGGGTGACCGATCACGTCACGCAAGAAGACCTCGACGCCGTCGCCGCCCAGCTCGGGCGCGAACCCCGCGGCGTCCTGGCCATCGCCTACCGTTGCCCCGACGGTGCGCCCGGAGTGGTGAAGACCGCGCCCAAGCTGCCCGACGGCACGCCCTTCCCGACGCTCTACTACCTCACCGACCCGCGCCTCACAGCCGAGGCGAGCCGGCAGGAATCCGCCGGGGTCATGAGGGAGATGACCGAGCGTCTCGGCACCGACGAGGAACTGGCTGCGGGCTACCTGCGCGCCCACGAGTCGTACCTGGCCGAACGCGACGCGATCGAGTCGCTCGGCACCGACTTCACCGGCGGCGGTATGCCCGAACGCGTCAAGTGCCTGCACGTGCTGATCGCCCATTCGCTCGCGAAGGGACCGGGCGTCAACCCGCTCGGCGACGAATCCGTCGCCCTCGCCGCCGACGCCGGCCTGCGTGGCACGGCGATCCCCGCCGACTGGCCCACCTACGCCGAGCTGCGCGGAGAAGAACAGTGAGGGTCGCGGGAATCGACTGCGGCACCAACTCCATCCGCCTTCTGATCGCCGACATCGCGAAGGACGGCACTCTCACCGACGTCACCCGCCTCATGAAGGTCGTGCGGCTCGGGCAGGGCGTCGACGCCACCGGTCGTCTCGCACCCGAGGCGATCGAACGCACGCGGGTCGCGCTGGTGGAGTACGCCGACCTGATCCGCGAGACCGGCGCCACCGCCGTTCGCATGGTTGCCACCTCGGCCACGCGCGACGCGAGCAACCGTGAGGACTTCTTCGCGATGACCCGCGAGGTGCTCGGTGCCGTGATCCCCGGAGCCGAGGCAGAGGTCATCACCGGCGACGAGGAGGCGCGTCTGTCCTTCGCCGGTGCGGTCGGCGAACTCGACTCCGCGCGTGGGCCTTTCGTCGTCGTCGATCTCGGTGGCGGATCCACCGAGGTCGTGCTCGGCGACGCCGACTGTGTGCACGCCGCCTACTCCACCGACATCGGCTGCGTCCGGCTGACCGAACGGTGCCTGCACGACGACCCGCCGACCGCCGCGCAGGTCGCTGCGGCACGGGAGGTCGCGGCGGACAAGATCCGCGAAGCGCTCGAGCGGGTGCCGGTCGAGCAGGCGCACACCTGGGTGGGTGTCGCGGGCACCATGACCACCCTCGCCGCGCTCGCCCTCGAACTCGACGAGTACGACTCCGAGAAGATCCACTTGTCGTCGGTGCCGTTCGACCGCCTGCGCGAGGTGTGCGACGGTCTCGTCGCCGCGACCCGCGAGAAGCGCGCGGCGCTCGGCCCGATGCATCCCGGCCGCGTCGACGTCATCGGCGGCGGCTCGATCATCACCACGGTCCTCGCCGAGGAACTCGGCCGCCGAGCCGGCATCACCGAGCTGGTCGTGAGCGAGCACGACATCCTCGACGGTATCGCTCTCTCCGTCGCCCGCTAGTTCTCCGATCCGTGTGGGTTCGACCCCGGTTTCCGGGGCTCGGTCCACACGAACCGGCGAATGTGTGGTTGACTGTGTCTCGGTCGAAGTTTTTGTTCGCGTCTTGTCCACGCTCGCAAATCCTTGTTGCGGGCGGTTGGTTCTCCTTTCGGAAGTCACCGCATGTGATGGCGGCCTCGCTCCACCGAACTCTCGGCGGAGCTCGAGTAATACGACAGAAGGAGACAGACATGGCAGAGGGAATCGTGAAGTGGTTCAACGCCGACAAGGGATTCGGCTTCATCGCCCCCGAGGACGGCAGCGCTGACGTGTTCGCGCACTACTCGGAGATCCAGTCGGGCGGCTACCGCAGCCTCGACGAGAACCAGCGCGTGAGCTTCGAGATCGGCCAGGGCGCCAAGGGCCCCCAGGCCACCGGTATCACCGTGATCTGATTCGATCTCCCGTCCCCGCAGGGGATATGAGACGACATCGGGCCCGCCTCGTCATTCGAGGCGGGCCCGATGCATATCCACAGATCGGTCAGAGTGCTCCGCAATCCGACGACGGCGCAACGCCTGCGAAGCGGCCGTCGAGGAAGTCCAGTGCACCCGGCAGGCCGATCACGGCGGCAGTGATGTGATCCGGGCTCGGCACGAGTTCGGTCCGCACCGCCACCCCGGCGTCGCAGTACCTGCGCAGCGTCGTGGAGATCGCATCGAGAGGAATCAGCACGTCGGTCGGTGAATGCCACTCGTACACCGGGGCATTCGGCACCGTCGCGACCTTCTCGACGCTGTTCTCCATCAGCACCTCCTGCACGGTCGGGCTGTCGAGCAGGGCAAGGCCCGCCGCCGCGTCGGCGACGTCGGCCATGCTGCGACCGGCACCGGCGAGCAGGATTTCGTTGGTGCACGCGTTGGCGATGCGGTCGCGCAGTTCCCGCCCCGCACCGTTGAGCTGCTCGCTGACCGGCATGCGGTCCGGGTACTCACGTTCGAGGCCGAGGGCGGCCGCCATCGCCAATCCGAAGGCGGGATGCGTGGATTCGCCGAGTTCCCGGGCCATCTCGCCGATGTCCATCGGGACGCCACCGTAGGCGGAGCCGACGATCGGGATCTCGGGCGCGTAGGTCGGGGCGAGTGCTGCGGCCATCGCCGTCGCCATCCCGCCGCCGGAGTAGCCGGCGATGCCGACCGGACTGTCGGCGAGTTCGAGCGGTGCGTAGCGTTGCGCGGCCCGGATGCCGTCGAGGGTGATCTGCCCGCCGACCTTCGCGGCGCCGTAGGCGCTGTTCGGTCCGAGATGATCGGGAACGGCCAGCGACCAGCCGCGCTGGATCGCGATGAGCAGGCCGGGAGACTCCCGGATCCCTCGCAGCGGGTTCGGTGCGTACAGCGCCGTCGACGGCGCGCATTCGAGCCCGAGTGCGTTGATGATGGCTTGGTACGAGACGAGCGGACGACCCGGCGCCCCACCCTGAGGGGACAGCACGGTGGTCACTGCGGAGATCGGTTCGCCGGCGGAGTTCGTCGACCGGAACTTCAACTGGACGGCGTCGGTGCCGGGAAATCCGAGCGGCGGCGGAAGGACGCGCGCGGCAAGGACGTCACCGGGCTGCCGATCGGCGATGTCGTCGGGGGTGCTGTAGAAGGAGTCGTTCACGGACGCGGGGTAGACGATGCCTTCGGCCTGTGCGGAGGGTGCGGCCACCAGGCTCGGCGTCGCTGCCAGGGCCATGGCGGCTACTGCGGTGGCGAGTCGCCCGGTCAGTGGGCGTGCGGTCGTGAAGCGCATCCATGGTCCTTCTCTTCGTGCCCGGTTCACCACCCGGCTGTCCGCTGTGTACTTGTCTCCCCGCAGGATGTCGGCCGGAAATCGAGGTGCGTTACAGCCCGGGCGAGGAGCACACTCGAAGTCGGATCCGAGGAGGTCGAGGAGCAATGAGGATCGAACCTTGCACGGCCGAACGACGAAGTGACGAACTCGATCTCTCCCTCCGGGCGTGGCGTCCCGTCCTCGGGCTGTACCGGCCTCCGTCTACGAGGGGACAGGATACGAACGCCGTCCCGTCGCACGGTACTTCAAGAACCTCGCGCCCCAGCGCGGTGGTGGACAGTCGTGAACGCTAATGTGATCCCCACGCCCCTATAGCCCAATTGGCAGAGGCAGCGGACTTAAAATCCGCACAGTGTGGGTTCGAGTCCCACTGGGGGCACAGGTCCGGGGTAGCGGATGCACTGGTGGCGAACAGTTCGGCCGGCGACTATCCCGAGGGCAACCTCTGCTGCCCCTCGTGTCGTGACCGGTGCAGGACCTCCATGAGCTCGTGTTCGAGCGCCACGAACTCGCTCGACACGCACGTCTCCAGGGTTCGAGGTCGGGGCAGGTGCACACGCACCTCGTGCTGCACCCGCGTCGGTCGCGGACCGAGGACGACGACCCGATCGGACAGCAACACCGCCTCGCGGACGTCGTGCGTCACCATCAGCACCGCCCACCGATGCTGCTGCCACACCTGCTGCAACCACAGTTGCATCTCGGTGCGGGTCAGCGAATCGAGTGCGCCGAACGGTTCGTCGAGCAGGAGCACGTCGCGCCCCTGCAGCACCGTGCGTGCGAGCGACGCGCGTTGACGCATACCGCCCGACAGTTGGTGCGGCGCAGCGTCCTCGAAGCCGGCCAGGCCGAAGGTCGGCAGCAGTTCGCGGGCGCGGGCACGAGCGTCGGATCGCTGTACACCCTGCACCTCGAGCCCGAGTGTGCAGTTGTCGAGCACCGTCCGCCACGGGAACAGCAGGTCCTTCTGCGGCATCAGCGCGACCTGCCCGGGTGCCGCGGGGGAGTCGCCGACGAGAACCTCTCCGGTGTCGGGTTGCTCGAGTCCCGCGACGATCGAGAACAGCGTCGACTTGCCGCACCCACTCGGCCCGATGAGGGACACGAACTCGCCGGGCTCCACAGCACAGTCGATGCCGTCGATCACCGCCCGGTCGCCATACGACTTGTGGACCGAGGCCACCGTCACCGCATTCATCTCTCACTCCTCGTGAGCGCCCACGGCGCGACCATCCGTTCGACGACGAACGTCAGCGCGTACAGCAGGAGTGACAGAGCAGCGGTCACCACTACGGCAGCGAGCACGAGATCGGTGCGGAACGAGTTCTTCTGCGTGCTCATGTAGATGCCCAGACCGGATGTCGCGCCGACGTATTCGGCGAACACCGCACCCACGACGGCGTAGGTGATGCCGATCCGCAGGGCGGTGAAGAAGCGGGGGAGCGCGGATGGCAGGCGCACGTAACGGAACTGCTGCCACCGCGACGCGCCCATACTGCGTAGCAACGCGCCCGCCTCCCGGTCGGCCGCCGCGAACCCTTCGAGCAGCCCGATCGCGACGGGGAAGAACGTCACCAGCGCGATGACGAGGATCTTCGGTAGCAGTCCGAAACCGAACCAGATGATCATCAACGGCGCGATCGCGATGATCGGCAGGGTCTGCGACACCACGAACAACGGCACGAGGGCCCGCCGCAACCAAGGCGAGAAGTCTACGACGATCGCGAGGGCCCACGCCAGTGCCAGCGACACGGCGAACCCGACCATCGTGACCTGCAGAGTGGACCAGGCGTGCCCGGCGATGTCGACGCGATGAGACCACCCCTGCGTGAGAACGCGTGCGGGGGAGGGCAACACCTGCGGGCGGACACCGCTCACCACGACGTACGACTGCCAGATCGCGACCAGAGCCCCGGCGATGAGCAGCGCGGGAAGGAGCCGACGTGCGCGGCCGATGCTATCGGTCTTCGAGGTAGTCATCGGTGACATAGGTCGACCAGTCCGGCTCGGTCGTCAACGGGCTGCCGTCGGGTCCGGACAGCACGCCGTTCTCGTACAGGAACCGGGCATAGCCCGACCATTTCCCGGCGTCGAGGACTCCGACGGCGCCGGAGGCGTCACGCATGTACTCGGCGGCGAGCATGCGCTGGCTCTCGTAGACGAGTTCCTCGTCGGGGAAGGCCCCGGGGTTCGCCTCGAGCAGAGCCCGGGCTCCACGATCGGGGTCGTCGGCGGCGATCCGGTAACCCTGGTGCAGCGCCTGCACGAAAGCGCGTGCCTGCTCCGGGTTCTCCGTCATCCAGTCCTCGTTGCCGTCGACGACGATCGCGTACGCGTCGGGGAAGCCGTAGTCGGTGAAGCCGAAGTACCGCATGGGCAGGCCGCGGTGCTCGGCCTCGAGACCCTCCCACGCCAGGTACGACACGGTGAAGTCGGCGGTCGACGAGTAGACGGCCTCGTACGACGACGTCCCGAGCGTCACGTTCTCGAACTCACCGCGGCCACCGTCGTTGCGGATCACTTCGGCGAGCATCTCGTCCTCACCAGGGTTGGCGAAGCCCGCGAAGGTCTTGCCGTCGAGATCCGCCGGCCGCGTGATCTCGGCGTTGTCGGCCCGCACGGCGATCCCCGTCGCCCAGTGCTGCAGCGGTGCGAGGACCGCGACGGTCCGGGACCCGGCGGCTCTGGCGATGGTCGATGTGGCGTGCGTGGAGATTCCGAACTCGGCGCTACCCGCGTCGACGAGGGTGTCGGGGGTCGCGTTGTTGTACGGCAGGATCTCGACGTCGAGACCCGCATCGGCGAACAGACCTTCCTGCTGCGCCACGTACAGGCCGGTGTGATTGGTGTTGGGCGTCCAGTCCAACGCGAATCGGATGGTGTCGCTCCCGGAATCGGACGAGCACCCGACGACCGCGGAGAGTGCGGCGACGAGGGTGAGCAGTCCGGCGAGAGTCCGCCGCGCCTTCACTGCGCGGGCAGGGGACGGATCGATGGGGGTACAGGCGTGGTCATGTCGGGACATCCCTTCGTCAGCATTACCTGGTCAGGTTCGACGGGTGTGATCTCAGCCCCGCTCGTGCGGAGCACCCCGTGTCACGGGCGACCCTAGCACCATGCCCTCCTGGGGCCGCCGGGACGGGAGCAGAACGGAAGATGTGACCCGAAGTTACGGAAATGCCCAGGTCAGGATGTCACCCTCACATTTCACCCGCAACGGAAGGATCGAAGATCCCGACTCTTCGAGTGATGGTCCCTGCCACCTCCCCCGAACGGCAGGGACCGTCGCTCTGCGCATGTCTCTCCCTTGCGCGGACGATGAAGGGCCGTCGGTGAACTCCGACGGGTCCGTTCTTCTGTTGTTTCCGTAGACCCGACTCCCGCAACGGTGTTCAATACGCACGAGCCGATCGGGGGATGGGATGCGCGCAATGATGGGCGCCGCGATGGCTGCGGCGGTGATGGGAAGTGTCCTGACGGCATCGGTGGTGTCGGCGGAGACGAGCGGACGCACCGAAATGCCGTATGACTCGTCGGCGCCGCTGGCCGGCGAGGTGCTCGGGTCCGTGGTGTCGATACCCGCGCCGCTGCCGGCGGAAGCGGGACCGCGACCCGCCGCGTGCGACCGGTTGTCGTATCTGCGGTGGCGGTCGGCCGACGGACCGGAGAGTTCGGCCGACGCCGACCGGATCCTCGTCGCCCAACCGGGGATCTTCGAGGGAGCGGGTGCATTCGAGAGCGTCGCGCGCAACACCGTCGTCGCGGCCGCGACTCGCGGTGCCCACATCGAGTTCTGGGCACTCGACCGGCGATCGAACTGCCTCGAGGACCACGCCGGTACCCGGGCGGCACTGCGGACGGGTTCGCTCGATACCGCGACCGACTACTACTTCCGCGGTGCCGAAGTGGACGGGCGACGATTCGCCGGCCACGCGAGCGGCGCCGACGTCGCGTGGCTCTCGCATGTCGGCATCGAGCAGACGCTGCGCGACCAGTACGACCTGCTGCGTCACGAACTCTCCGACCCGGAACTGCGGAAACGGAAAGTGTTGTGCGGCGGACATTCTCTCGGTGGTTTCATCACCGGCTACTTCGCGGAATGGGACTTCGACGGAGATCCCGCCACCACGGGCGACGCCGGTTACAACCAGTGCGGCGGGTACTTTGCGCTCGATACGGTGATCGAGGCGGGAGCGCCCTCCCCCGGGCAGAGTGCCCTCCCGGATCTGCCCGAAGCGGTCTCGGCGCCACTCGATGCGTTCTTCGGCTCCATCTCGACGGCATCGCCGGTGCTGGCACTTCCCACGGTTATCAATCCCGAGACGACGAATCTGCTCGCACTCACCGGACTCGCCGCGCGACTGGACCCGGACAGCACCGACGGCATTGTCCCGCGCATGCCCGACAACCCGAACATCGACTGGACGTTGCGCACTCTGTTGTCGGGGGACTACGCGATGTTCGCGACGGGCGACCCGGATGTGCGGACGTTGAACGCGACCAACGAGGCGGTGCTCGGCGCGATCCTCGACGACAATTCCCAACCGCTGGGGTTCCTGCAGGTGAGCGTCGGATTCATTACCGGGGCGCCCGTGCGCGACAAGCTGTTTCCTGTTCCCGCCACGCCGGAGGTGCTCGGGTCGGGATTCTTCGGCGATGCGCTCAAGGCGTCGCCGGCGGTGTTCGCGGATCCGGGAGTCGTCTACCGGTGGCTCGACTACGACGAGGTGGGCACTGGGGCGTCGTCACCCGACGAGGCGCGGTACACCGATCGGGGGAGCGAGGTGACGTCGATCGCGGAGCTGGCGCGGAATCTGTCGGAGCCACCACTGGATTTCACCGAGTGGTACTTCCCGTCGAGGCTTCCGTTCGACCTCGCATCGGCGACCCGCTTCGAAGGGCATCTCCACCGCGACGGTGTCGCGCGCAATCCTGTGGTGACGCTGGTGGCGAGCGGCGGGATCCCGTTGCCGGAGAAGGATCATCCGAACGAACGCAGGTGGGTGCTGCCCGGATACAAGCACATCGATGTACTCACTGCGGCCGCCGATCAGAACGACGGGCGGCCCGAGCAGGTATCGCAGACGCTCGCCGACTTCGCAGCCGACCGAGTCGGTAGCTTCACAGTCGGATGAGGCGGGATCAGGCGCCGCGCGCGGAGAAGATCGAGGTGTAGTCGTGGGGGCCGCTCACCTCGGCGACAGCGGTGACGGGTTCGGTCTCGGCGTCGGTCTCCGGAGTGGTGGGCGCGAGGAAGAGGGGTCCGTCGAATTCTTTGTTCTGGCTCATGGCCGTCCTTTCGGGTGCGGCCGGGTAGACCCCGGCCGTGGGGCAGTGCGAAGAAGAGGGGCCGCGGTACACGCGGCGGGGAACTCTCACGTCCGGTTCGGAACCTTCGGGCACTGTGGTGCGAGGTTGCTCATCATGTGCGAGCCGAACGATGTCTCCACCCTACACCAGAAGGTTCGCGCGACGTTTGACCGGCGAGTCGCGTGGGAAGACACTCGGCATGGCTACCTACAGAGTGATCGACCCGACCGGGAACGTCGTGGATACCAAGGAAATCGAGAGCGCGGACGACGCGCACGCCTGGTTCGTCGACCAGCGCGCCGACAACAGCGAACTCGGCTGGCGTATGGAGGCGCAGAACGAGCAGGACGGTACCTGGCACTTCTTCGACGACACCGAAGGCACCTCCTCGAAGTAGTCCCGGCAGCACCCCGTGAGAGCGGGGTGCTGCACGCACCGACACAGCGCGGTGCCGAGCACCTCGACAGCGCGGTGCCGAGCACCTCAACAGCGCGGTGCCGGTAGTCGTAACTACCGGCACCGCGCAGTTCAAGGGCTACTTCTTGAAAGCGTCCTTGACGTTCTCGACGGCATCCGAGACCTTGTCGCCTGCCTGCTTCAGACCGCTGGAGGCCTGGTCACCGCGACCCTCGGCTTCGAGATCACGATCGCCGGTCGCCTGACCGGTGTTCTCCTTGATCTTGCCGCCCGCTTCTTCTGCCTTGTGCTTTGCCTTATCGACGAAGTCGGCCATGGGGTCCTCCTGTGTCATCGAACGTTGCTCTGACGGAGTACCCCACCCGAACAGCCTGAAACCGAACACGACCGGCTCGTCCGTGTCAGACTTCGACACAGGCAGCCAGGAGGAGACCGATGTCGCATCCCACCAACTCCGGTCCCGAGAACAACGACCCGATCGGGGACGCGCCCGACGCCGATCCCGAACTCGTCCGCGACGGGCCGGTGCAGCGCCGGCGTTCGGCGAGTGCGGTGATCGCAGCCGTCGCGGTGGTCGTCGTGATCGTCGTGCTGCTCGTAGTTTTCCTCTGAACAGAGCCGTTCACCGAGCAACGCGGGGTTCACAACCAGTCGCGGCGCTTGAAGAGCACGTAGAGCACGATCGCCGACACGACCATGATCCCGACCCCACTCATCAGTCCCCAGGCCTCGCCTACCCCGGGATAGGGCACGTTCATGCCGTACCAACCGGTGACGGCCGTGGGGACGGCGATGATCGCGGCCCATCCCGTCAGTTTCTTCATGACGATGTTCAGGCGCGCGTCCTGCAGCGACAGGTTCGTCTCGAAGACGGTGTTCACCATCTCGCGCAGTGAATCGGTCCACTCCGCAGCACGCATCACGTGGTCGTAGAGGTCGTTGTAGGAACTGTCGAGTTCGGGGTGGTGGTTGCTCTCGGCGCGGGTCCGCAGGACGGCATTGACGACCTCGCGCATCGGCAGCACGACCCGCCGGAGCTGCACGAGTTCCTTGCGGAGCCGGTAGACGCGTCGCTGGATCTGCCGGGTGGAGGCGCCGTCCTCGAAGAGGCAGTCCTCGAGGTCCTCGGCGGCGTCGTCGAGTTCCTGGATGGTCTCGAACTGCCCGTCGACGACCGTGTCGAGCAGGCCGTGGATCAGCGCACCCGGTCCGTACTGCAGCAGGTCGGTGTTCTCGTCCCACCTGCGCACCGCCTCGTCGATGTCGAACGGAGTGCCGCGGCGAACGGTGACGACGCCGCGGGGCAGGACGAAGGCGGAGATCCGGGTGGTGCGGAGCCGGGACTCGTGCGCTTGATTCTCGTCCTCGGAATCCGGAAACAGGTGTGTCGCGTAGACCGTGAGGAAGGTATGGGTGGCGTAGCGGGTGGCCTTCGTGCGCTCGCCGTGTGCGAGCGAATCCTCGACGGCGTGCGGGTCGAGGTTCCATTCCTCGGCGAGTTCGAGCAGAGCCGTGTGCTCGGGATTCCACAGATCCACCCAGACGAGGGCCTCGGGATCGGCGAGATGCTCCGAGACGGCTGAGAGCGGGAAACCTTCGTCGACGAGTTTCCCGTGGGCCCACCGCCGGGTCCGGATGGAGTTGTCGTATCGGTCCGTCACCTCGGCAGTGTCCCCGAAATCGGCGGGCTTCACACCACGTTCCCGTCACGACCGGGCTCACACGACAGGACGATGCTCGGTGTCCACCAATCGCAGCACCTCGTCGACGAACCCGAGGTCGATCCGTGGCCGATCGTCAGGCCGCAGACCCTGTTCGATCCGTACCCGCATCGAGGTGAGCGTGGCGATCACGTGTGGCCCGCCGTCGGTCAGATAGCGCACCATTCCGCGCGCCGCGCACGCGTCGACCACGACGGCCAGGGTCTCCTCGGCCTCCTCGATGCGTCCGGCCGCGTGCAGGCAGGAGGCGAGCAGACGGTGGGCCTGCAGGTGGGCGCGGGGACGCGAGGTGGTGCGCTGTACCCACATCCGCGCCCATTCGACGGCCTGTTCCGCCGCCTCGGGCTCCCCGTTCTCGCTGAGCAGCCGGATCGCGGTGGAGTCCTCGATCTGGAGGGTGATCTCGACGGTTCCGTCGGGGTGGGGTGTGGTGTTCTCCGGCATCGTGCGCGTCGAGTGGCCTGGAGTGGCGATTCCGAGCCGGACCCGTTCGTTCTCGATGCGTGCCCGCAGGCGCGGCAGGTCGTGCAGCGCCGCGACCCGCAGTCCTTCGGCGAGCAGGGCGACGGCTTCCTGCCGGTTGCCCTGCAACATCTTCAGGCGCGCAGCGGTACCGAAGCGAGCGATGAGGAAATCCGTTCCACCGCCTTCTATTCCGAGCAGGTTGCTCTCGTCGAGCAGTGCTTCGGCCTCGGCGGTCCGTCCCTGTTCGTAGAGCAGCTCTCCGAGCATGGCAGCGGCGAGACGCCCTCCGTGGGTGTGGATTCCGCCGTTTCGTCGCGCTCGGCGCAGCGCTGTGCGGAAGTACTTCTCGGCCGAGGCGACGTCGAGTCGTTCGTTCGCGGCGATGCCGCACAGGCACTGACCGTAGATCGACGCGAACGGTCCGCGGGTCTCGCGGTGGTAGGGCTCCGCCCATTCCTGCCGCCGGATCGCTGAGGTGAAGTCGAAGCGGAAGATGTCGGCGTACGAAGCGAAGTCGGCTGCGGCCGCCACCACCCACGGGTGCACGGAGGTCGGATTCTCCAGGCACGGCGCGATGAGTTCGTAGATGCCGTCGATGCGGTCGGAGTTCATCAGGATCGACGCCTCGACGGCATCCGCCTCGATGTGGAGTGCTTCGACGTCGTAGCTGTCCGTCACCCCACGGTCGAGCAATTCCCGTACTGCCGCGAGGGTTCTGCGGCATCGGTCCAACCGCAGCAGCGCACTGTTCGCCCAGGCCTGCGTGAGCAGCAGGCGCGGATCGTTTGCGACGGCCCGCGGCGGCAGTTTGTCGATCAGGGCGAGCAGCGTGGCGATGTGCCCGTGCTCCATCAGGTACATGCCGTCGTCGGCGAGCAGGTCGACGGCGAAGTCGGTGTCGTTGGCGGCGAGGGCGTGGTCGACGGCCTCCTGCAGCATGCGGTTGCGGGCGAACCAGTCGGCGGCGGTGCGATTCAGGTCCGCGACCTTCTCGGGATGGTCGCGTTCGAGACGTCGACGCAGGAAGTCGAGGAACAGGTGGTGATAGCGGAACCACACGCGTTCGTCGTCGACGTGCCGCAGGAACAGGTCGCGTTCCTCCGCCTCCTCGAGCATCGCCTGGCTGCGCGGATCGCCCGTGAGCGCCGCGGCGAGGCTGCCGCTGATCGATTCGGTGATGCTCGTCGCGAGGAGGAATTCGTACATCCGGGGTTCGAGACCGGCCAGCACGTTGTCGGCGAGGAACTCACCGATCGCGTGGTGCCGACCGGTGATGTTCTCGATGAGCCACGACGGATCGTCGCTGTCGCGCAACGACAACGACGCGAGCTGCAGGGCTGCGGCCCAGCCCTCCGTGGTGAGGGTGAGATCCTCCACGTCCTCGGGGCCGAGGTCTATCCCGCCGATGTCGCGCAAGAAGGCGTTCGATTCGTCCACCCCGAACCGCAATGCCGTCGAATCGATCTCGACCAGCTCGTCGCGAACACGCATGCGGCTGAGCGGAAGTCCGGATCGGTTGCGGCTCGTCACCACGAGCTGCAGGTGATGGCATCCGCGGTCGAGCAGGAACTCGAGGGCAGCGACGGTCTCCGTCGACGTGACGCGGTGCCAGTCGTCGATCACCAGCGTCGCCGCGGTGTCGGTGCGGTGCAACTCGTCGATGAGCGTGCACAGTACGTACCGTTCGGCCTCGTCGCCGTGCGCGTCGAGGATCTGGCCCAGTTCGCGCGCGAGGACCGGCCGGATCTGCTTCATGGCCTCGACGAGGTGCGCGAGGAACCACAGGACGTTGTTG
This sequence comes from Rhodococcus sp. 852002-51564_SCH6189132-a, assembly GCF_001665495.1. Taxonomy (NCBI): domain Bacteria; kingdom Bacillati; phylum Actinomycetota; class Actinomycetes; order Mycobacteriales; family Nocardiaceae; genus Rhodococcus; species Rhodococcus sp. 852002-51564_SCH6189132-a. The sequence continues at coordinate 21,239 of NZ_LZMJ01000038.1, read as the reverse complement.
TCGTCGCTGTCCACCGTCAACCACGCGACCGGCACTCCCTCGGCGGCGAGTACGTTGCGCCACTGCGTCGCGAGGGTGGACTTACCGAAGCCGGTGGGGGCGTGGATGGCGACGAGACGGCGTCGTCCGCCTGCCCGCAGGAACGAGATCAGACGGCTGCGTTCGATCAGGGGACGTGAGGTCGAGGGCGGCCGGAACCTGGTCGACGGTGCGGTGGACGGACCGGTGCGTCCCGAGACCGTGGACGACCGGCCGGAGACCGTCGAGGCCGGTCCGGTGAGCGGTGGCGCCGAACGCGGCGGGAGCGGGCCGGACGGCGGTGACCCGGGCAGCGCCATCTCGTCGATGGGCAGGTTGTGGGCGCGCTGGACGTCGCGGAGCAGATCGCCGAACTCGGCGGCCGTCTGCGGCCGGTCCTCGGCATCGGTCGCCATGCCGCGCTCGAGGGCCTCGCACACGTCGTCGGGGATGCCCTCGCCGCGCAGGTCGGGGACGGGCTCGGAGGTGATGCGCACGAACTGCGCGACGATCTTCTCGCCCTCCTTGCGCTCGAAGGCGGCGTGACCGGTGATCGCCGCGAACAGGGTCGCGGAGAGGCCGTAGACGTCGGCGGCCGGAGTCGCGGCATGACCGCGCAGCACCTCCGGTGCCGTGAACGCGGGGGAACCGGTGATCTCACCGGCAGTGGTGCGGAAGCCGCCGCCGACGCGGGCGATACCGAAATCCGTCAGCTGCGGTTCGCCGTACTCGGTGAGCAGGATGTTGCCGGGCTTGATGTCGCGGTGCAGGACGTCGGAACGATGCGCCGTCTCGAGTGCACCGGCGACCTTCACCCCGATCCGGACCGCCTCCGGCCAGGCGATCGGTCCGTGCCGCCGGATGCGGGTGTCGAGAGAGTCGTGCGGGTGATAGTGCATCACCAGATAGGGCAGGCCCGTGTCCGTCGCGCCGGCCTGCAGCACGGTGACGATGTTGGGGTGGCCGGAGAGCCGCCCCATCGCGCGTTGCTCGCGTAGGAAGCGTTCGAGATCGGCGGGTTCGGGGGAGCGGCGCAGCACTTTCACCGCGACGTCGCGGTCGAGTTCGGCCTGCCGGCAGCGGTAGACCACACCGAAGCCGCCGCGGCCGATCTCCACGGCATCGGTGAAACCGGCATCGTGCAGCGCGCGCACGATGTCCGTCTCTGCGACGTCGACAATCGGCGCGCGCTGAGTGGCGGCCGGATCGTTCTCGGTCATCGGCGCAATCACCTCGGGAAGCCGTTTCCCCAGGATAGTCTCGAAATGTGCACGCCCGCCGCAGATCGTGCGTCGCCCCTGTTCTAACGTGGTCCGGCCGGACCACGGTGCCTCACCGGGAACGGACGAAACGACAATGCGACCAGAAGTGGGACATAGATGAAGAAGACTCTCGCGGCGCTGTTCGGTGCAGGTGTGGTCCTGCTTGCGGCGGCGTGTGGATCCTCGGACGGATCCGACTCGGCCGAGGAGACCACCACCACGACGAGCACCTCGGCTTCGGCGGAGGCCGGCAGCTCGGGCACCAGCGTCGAACTCGGTAAGAGCTACGAGGAGAACTGCGAGGCTCTGCTGCCCTACCTCGACGAGCTCGAGGAGTGGGGCCAGGACCGCGTGGCAGCGGCCCAGGCCGTCGCCGACGCCCAGCAGCAGCTCCCGGCCTGGCAGGATCTCAGCGAAGAGGAGCAGGCCGACACCCTGCGTGCCATCGAGAACGCCGGAAAGGGCGAGTGCTGACGGTCGAGTGGTGATCGACGAGTTGTACGACAGGTTGAGGCGCTTCCCGGATGTGGAAGCGCCCAACCTGTTCGCCGTCGACGGGGCCGATCGCCTGCTCCTCGACGAAGCCGCGCCCGCACTGGAATCCGCAGCGCCGGGCACGATCGTGGTCGTCGACGACCAGTACGGCGCCCTGACCCTGGGTGCGGCCGTCCGGTTCGGCGCGGAGCGGATCCGGGTGCATCAGGACTCGGTGGTGGCCGAACGCGCCCTGGCTGCGAACGCCGAGCGTGAGGATCTCACCGACCGCTACCGTTCCTGCGGACTCGACGCGGACCTGCTCGCCGGTGCCCGAGTGGTACTGCTGCGTCTTCCCCGTTCGCTGTCGGCGCTCACCGAGATCGCCGAGACCGTGGCCCGCCACGCCGACCCCGAGGTCGTCGTGTTCGCCGGTGGCCGCGACAAGCACATCAGCCTTGCGATGAACGACGTCCTCGCTGCGTCCTTCGCAGAGGTCCGCGCGTCGCGGGGACGGCAGAAGTCGCGTGTGCTCACCGCGCGCCGAGCAACGCCCGGACCGGCCTCGTATCCCGTCCGTGAGAGGCTCGACGAACTCGGCCTCACCGTGGTCGCGCACGGGGCCGCCTTCGCCGGCCCGCGCCTCGACATCGGTACCCGTTTCCTCCTCGACTTCTTCCCCCGTCTCGACTTCCCCCGTAACGACACGGACGAGCAGATCGCGGTGGACCTCGGCTGCGGCACCGGCATCCTCGCCGCGATGCTCGCCCGGCAGCTGCCCGACGTTCGCGTGATCGCGACCGATCACTCCTCCGCCGCCGTCGCCTCCGCCGCGGAGACGGCCGCCGCGAACGGGCTCGCCGACCGGATCGACACGCTCCGCGACGACGCCGCGAGTTCGATCGCCGCCGGGTCGGTCGACCTCGTGGTGTGTAATCCGCCCTTCCACATCGGCGCCGCCGTGCACACCGGCGCGGCCCACAAGATGTTCGACGCCGCAGCCCGGATCCTCCGCCCGGGAGGACAGATGTGGACGGTCTACAACCGCCACCTCGACTACCGCCCCGCGCTGTCGGGCATCGTCGGGCCGACCCGCGTCGAGGGCCGCAACCGCAAGTTCACGGTGACCAGGTCGGTACGGAGCCGGTAGAGTCCGATTAGTCCGAGCTTTCTCGACGAAACGGGAACTCGTGAGGTTACTGCCTCGTTGAACGGACAGAAGCGACCACGAGAAGGGAAGTGCACGGTGCGCACCACCAGTAACCCGGTGTTCCGCAACCTGCCCAAGCAAGAGGGCGGCGGATACGCCACGTTCGGCTCTGCGACGGCGGGCGCCGCGCAGGCCACCCAGCAATTCGGTCAGCCCCAGACGGATCCGTGGGCACGTCCCACCGACCAGCGGACCATGACGATCGACGACGTCGTCACCAAGACCGGCATCACGCTCGGCGTGCTCGCCGTCTCGGCACTCATCTCCTACGTCCTGGTCAACTCCAACGTCGGCCTGGCAGCTCCGTTCGTCATCGGCGGCGGTCTGATCGGCCTCGTCCTGGTGCTGGTCGCGACGTTCGGCCGCAAGATGGACAACCCGGCGATCGTCCTCGCCTATGCGGTGGCGGAAGGCTTCTTCCTCGGCGCGCTGTCGTTCATGTTCACCGACATCACGTTCGGTGGCGCCGGCGGCGCGACTCTGATCGCGCAGGCCGTCCTCGGTACCTTCGGCGTGTTCTTCGGCATGCTCGTCGTGTACCGCACCGGCGCCATCCGCGTCACGCCGCGCCTGACCCGCATGATCGTCGGCGCCCTCGTCGGTGTCCTGGTCCTGGCGCTGGGCAACCTCGTCGCCGGCTTCTTCATCGACGGTGGCCTGGGCCTGCGCGACGGCGGCCCGATCGCCATCATCTTCAGCCTCGTGTGCATCGGCATCGCGGCGTTCAGCTTCCTGCTGGACTTCGACTCCGCCGATCAGCTGATCCGCGCACAGGCCCCCGAGAAGGCCGCCTGGGGCGTCGCCCTCGGCCTGACCGTCACCCTGGTGTGGCTGTACGTAGAGATCCTGCGACTGCTCAGCTACTTCCAGAACGACTAGCAGTACGCCATGAAGACCCCGGACCACGGTCCGGGGTCTTCGTCGTTTCCCAGGGGGTGTTTTCCCAGGGGTGTACACCTTCACCCTGTCGGAAAGCCACGACGTGGGAACATGGAGTCATGCGCATTGCGGATTCCGTCATCGACCTCATCGGAAACACCCCCCTCGTCAAGCTCAACACGGTGGTGAAACCCGGATCGGGGCTCGTAGCGGCGAAGATCGAATACCTCAATCCCGGCGGCAGCTCCAAGGACCGTATCGCGGTGAAGATGATCGATGCGGCCGAAGCGTCGGGCGAACTGAAGCCGGGCGGGACGATCGTCGAGCCCACCTCCGGCAACACCGGCATCGGCCTGGCCCTGGTCGCGCAGCAGCGCGGCTACAAGTGCGTGTTCGTGTGCCCCGACAAGGTCGGCGAGGACAAGCGCAACGTGCTGCGGGCCTACGGTGCCGAGGTGGTCGTGTGCCCGACCGCGGTCCCGCCGGAGCACCCCGACAGCTACTACAGCGTCTCCGACCGTCTCGCCCGTGAGCTCCCCGGTGGCTGGAAGCCCAACCAGTACTCCAACCCGGGGGGCCCGGCGAGCCACTACGAGACCACCGGCCCGGAGATCTGGAACGACACCGACGGCAAGATCACGCACTTCGTCGCGGGCGTCGGCACCGGCGGCACCATCTCGGGTACCGGCCGGTACCTCAAGGAGGTCTCCAACGGTGCGGTGAAGGTCGTCGGCGTCGACCCCGAGGGCTCGGTGTACTCGGGCGGCACCGGCCGGCCGTACCTCGTCGAAGGTGTCGGTGAGGACTTCTGGCCCTCGGCCTACGACCCGTCGATCCCCGACGAGATCATCGCCGTCTCCGACGCCGACTCGTTCGAGATGACCCGTCGCCTCGCCCGCGAGGAAGGCCTGCTCGTCGGTGGCTCCTGCGGCATGGCCGTCGTCGCCGCACTGCAGGTTGCCGAGCGCGAGGGCCCCGACGCGGTCGTTGTCGTGCTGCTGCCCGACGGTGGTCGCGGCTACATGTCGAAGATCTTCAACGACAAGTGGATGGCCAGCTACGGCTTCCTCCGCGCGCCGCTCGACGGCAAGCCCGACGACTCCACCGTCGGCGACGTGCTGCGCGGCAAGAGCGGCGACCTGCCCGACCTCGTGCACACCCACCCGTCCGAGACGGTGCGCGACGCCATCGAGATCCTTCGGGAGTACGGCGTCTCGCAGATGCCGGTCGTGGGTGCCGAACCGCCCGTCACCGCAGGTGAAGTGGCTGGTTCGGTCAGCGAGCGCGAACTGCTCAGCGCCGTCTTCGAAGGTCGCGCGAATCTCGCCGATCCGGTCGAGAAGCACATGAGCCCGCCGCTGCCGAACATCGGCGTGGGCGAGTCGATCGACTCCGCCACGAAGGCGTTCGGCGACACCGACGCGCTCATGGTGATCGACGACGGCAAGCCCGTCGGTGTCATCACCCGCCACGACCTGCTCGGATTCATCTCTCAAGGCCGATAGGACACAGATCTTCATGACAGACCAGAACCAGCACGGTTTCGCGACCCGCGCCATCCACGCCGGGTACGAGCCCGACCCCCAGACCGGTGCCGTCAACGTGCCGATCTACGCGTCGTCGACCTTCGCCCAGGACGGCGTCGGCGAGATGCGCAACGGCTTCGAGTACGCCCGCACCGGCAACCCCACCCGTCGTCCCCTCGAGGCGAACCTCGCCGCGCTCGAGAACGGCACCTACGGCCGGGCGTTCGGCTCGGGCATGGCCGCTACCGACTGCCTGCTCCGTTCGGTGCTGCGTCCGGGCGACCACCTCGTCATCCCCAACGACGCGTACGGCGGCACCTTCCGTCTCATCGACAAGGTGTTCACGCAGTGGGGGATCGAGTACACCCCGGCCGCGATCAACGACGCCGACGAGGTGCGCGCGGCCGTGCGCCCGAACACCAAGCTCGTGTGGGTGGAGACGCCCACCAACCCGCTGCTCAACATCGGCGACATCTCGGCGCTCGCCGACATCGCGCACGAGGGTGGTGCCAAGCTCGTCGTCGACAACACCTTCGCGTCGCCGTACCTGCAGCAGCCGCTCACCTTCGGTGCCGACGTCGTGCTGCATTCGACCACCAAGTACATCGGTGGTCACTCCGACGTCGTCGGTGGCGCGCTGGTGACGAACGACGAAGAGCTCGACGCCGCCTTCGCGTTCCTGCAGAACGGTGCGGGCGCCGTGCCGGGCCCGTTCGACGCCTTCCTCACGCTGCGCGGCATCAAGACGCTCGCGGTGCGGATGGAGAAGCACTCCGACAACGCCGAGAAGCTCGTCGACTTCCTGTCGGGACATTCCGCCGTGACCAAGGTGCTGTACCCGGGTCTCGAATCGCATCCGGGCCACGAGTACGCGGCCAAGCAGATGCGTCGCTTCGGTGGCATGATTTCCGTGCGCCTCGCCGGTGGCCGCCAGGCCGCGCTGGACTTCTGCAAGCGCACCGAGATCTTCACCCTCGCCGAGTCGCTCGGTGGTGTGGAGTCGCTCATCGAGCATCCGGGTGCGATGACCCACGCCTCCACCGCCGGGTCGCTGCTCGAGGTCCCCGAGGATCTCGTCCGGCTGTCGGTGGGTATCGAGGATGCCGCCGACCTGCTCGCCGACGTCGAACAGGCGCTCGGCTGACACACCGGTCGTAGAAGACAGGAGAAGAAGGCGTCCCGAAGGACGCCTTCTTCTCGTGTCGATCGGGAAAACATCGACGGCGACGTGCGGAAGGAACCGCATAGCCCCCGGAAGCACTGCCGGGCGCCGTACGATCACGTGGTGACGGACAGCGAACATCCCGAATCCGCCCTGTGGGACACCGTGCTCGACACGGTACGGCGCCATGGACCCATGACGATCGACGAGGTGGCCGATCATCTCGAGGAGCACGGATTCGGCTCGGCCGAGCAAGTGATGATCGATCTCGAACAGTCGGAACCGCATCCGCTGTTGATGTGGTTGTCCGACGACCGTGTCGCGGCGACGGATGCGCTGTTCGAGGGCAGGATGCTCACACACCGCCTCACCGCGGACGAACTCGACCGGCACGCGATCCCGGTCGACGACATCGAACCGCTCCTGCTGCTCGTCTCCGAGGACGACGAGTTCGATCTCGTGCAGCCCGGTGGATTCGAAGCTGCTGCCACGCAAAACGATCCGGATTCGGATGAGATCGTCCGCAAGGAGACGATCGTCTTTCCCGAAGGAGCCCTGTCGGGTCACGAGGCGGGAGACCTGCTCGCACTCACCGTGCGGGACGGTCGCTTGTCGTTCGCTCCGGTCGACGACGAAGTCCGAAGTAGTGAGGCCGAATTCGTGCACGCGCTCGAACAGACCATTGCCCGCCAGCAGGTGGCGAGCCTCGGGGGCGCCTTCCTCGACGTGCTCGCCGATGTACCGGACGCGTTCTCCGCGCCGTCCCTGCCGCTCGGGGACTTGCTCGCCGGAGCCGGTCTGGCCCGCAGCGGAGACCTGGTGGCACCGAACGGTTTCGACTTCGACGGATACTCCGACCGGGCGATGTTCGAGATCTATGCCGAACAGCTCGGGATCCCCGTCGACGCCGTGCCCGGCGTGGCCCTGTTCGCGTCGCTGGTCGAAGCCCTCGAACGCGGCGACGACGCCGAACTCGACGAGCGTTTCGCCGTGGGAAAATCCGGTCTGTACTCGGTGCTGTCCGATCCCGAGATCGCCGAGACCGTCTACGACGAACTGGTGGGGGAGAAGCTCGCGCCCGAGGCGATCGAACAGGCCGCGCTGTGGCTGCTCGACCATGCGCCGCGACGTGCGGCGGGGGCAGCGCACTGGATCGCCGGTCGCGCGGCCGAATCGACCGGACGCCTCACGGAAGCCGAACGGCACTACGAGCGCTCGGCCGACCTCGACTCCGCCTTCGACCTCCCGTTGTTCGACCTCGCGCGCTTCGCTTCCGATCGCGGGGACGCGATACGGGGGCTGTCTCTGCTCGCCCGGGTGCCGGGCGGCGACGAACATCCCCTCCACGAAGTGCTCGAACGGTACCGGCCGAAGGAGGTCCCGGGGCTCGGCCGCAACGACCGCTGCTGGTGCGGGTCGGGCCGCAAGTACAAGGCGTGCCATCTCGGGCGCGCCGAGCACTCGCTCGAGGAACGCTCCGACTGGCTGTACATGAAGGCGGCCATGCACGCCCTCGAACCCGGATGGGCCGAACAGCGGGTCGCGCTGGCGGAGGCGCGTTCCGGCTACGGGGACGACGACGCGGTGGCCGAGGCCGTCGCCGATCCTCTCGTCGAGGACGTCCTGCTCTTCGATGCCGGCGCCTTCGCGGATTTCGTCGAGCGTCGCGGTGAGTTGCTGCCCGAGGACGAGGCCGAGCTCGCCCGCTCGTGGCTGGCGGTCGAGCGTTCGGTCTTCGAGGTCGAGGCGAGTGCGCCGGAGGAGTCGCTCACGCTGCGCGACGTCCGTAGCGATCGGGTGGTGGAGGTGTCCGCGCCCTGGCTCGCGGGTGAGGTGCCCGCCGGGACGTTGCTGTGCGCCCGTGTGATGCCGGTGGGGGAGGACCGGTGGGTGATGCCCGGCGGCTGCGAACCGGTGACGAAGGATCAGCGGGACACGCTCGTCACGCTGCTGGACGAGGACGCGGTCGATCCGGTGGACATCATGGACGTCCTGACCCAGCCGGACGCCGCAGACTTCTATCCGGAACCGTAACTCCGGACCCTCAGGAAGCACCGGTCCCACTGGTCCCAGTACTAGAACGTGTTCCTGAATATATGTGATAAGAACATCCGGAAGCCGCACTGGTGATCGACCTCACAGTTACGGTGAGAGCGGTTGATGGATGGATGTGGGGGTAGCGGATGTCGGTGGACCCGTCTGCGGTCATCGTGGCAGTGGCTACGGCAGCAAGTGCGCTCGTTCAGGGCGCGGACCTACCAGCAGAGATCAAGGATCAGATCAACGGGGCGATCGAGTCGTTCGAGGCAACTGCCGAGAACGCCGACACGGATGCGGCGAATCTCGTCGCGTCCTTGCCGGAACCGATGCAGCAGGGAGCACAACAGGCGGTCGCGGATGCGACGACGGCGGTCGCGGGAGCGATCGAGCCGCATCTGCCCGAGGATGCGGCCGCGGCCCTGCACCCCGCCGATCCGCAAGCAGCTCCGCCCGCTCTGGCGCCCGAACCGCCGGCCGCGCGTCCCGGGCCCTTCGGAATACCGGTCCAACCCCCGGCGACCGGTGTGGTCGGGAACCCGCAACCGGGTCCCACGATCCCGGGCACCGGGATCACGTTGCCGTCGATCCCGGCGATCCTTCCCGGAACGCGACTCGCACCCATCGGTGCGATCGCAGTGTTCGCGCCGTGGCTGAAGAAGGCCGGCGAACTGTGCGAAGGGGTCTCCGCGCCGGTCCTCGCGGCCCTCTACTCCGCCGAGAACGGTTTCCGGTACGGCCCGACCGCGCCGGTCTCGCCGGTCGGCGCCCGCGGCCCGGGACAGTTCATGCCCGGCACCTGGGACCAGTACGGCAAGGACGCCGACGGTGACGGCAAGGCCGACGTCCTCGGCATCGCCGACCCGGTCATGGCGTCGGGCAACCTCCTGTGCGACAACTACAAGCTCATCGACGACTGGAAGAAGCGCGGACTGGTCGAGGGCGACACCCTCGATCTGACCCTCGCGGCCTACAACGCCGGCGTCGGCGCGGTGAAGCGCTCGGGTGGCATGCCGTCCGGTCATCCCGACTACGAGAACCAGACGAAGCCCTACGTCGCGAAGATCCGCGCGACCGAGCACGTCTTCGCCCGCATGCTCTCGCCGTTCCTGGGTCTGGGCATCGGAGGCGGAGCCGGCGACGTCGGTAATCGCATCGTCGACCTTGCCTTCAAGTACCTCGGCCTGCCGTACGTCTGGGGTGGCGGCAATATCAACGGGCCGTCCGGCGGCGGTTTCGACTGCTCCGGCCTGACGTCGTACGCGGTCTTCGCCGCGACGGGCATCACGCTGCCGCGCACGTCCGAGACACAGTGGCACATCGGCACCGAGGTGCCGCTGTACGCGGCGCGCCCCGGCGACCTGCTGTTCGGCAACTGGCAGGCCGGCGGACCCGGTCACGTCGCCATCTACATCGGTGGCGGGCAGATGGTGCACGCACCCACCACCGGCGACGTCGTGCGGGTGGGGCCGGTCTTCCCCGACATGAAGGCGCGGCGCATCTTCTGACACCTGCCGTGAACACGCGAAAGGCCCGACCGAGAGAATCCGGTCGGGCCTTTCGGCTGCAGAGGGGACTGCCGCGGTGCGGCACTCGGCGATCAGCCGCGGTAAGGTTCCGCGCTCACCAGTGTCACCTTCATGGTGTTGCCGTTGGGCAGCGTGTACTCGCGGGTCTCGCCGACCTTCGCGTCGATCAGGGCGCCACCGAGGGGCGAGCTGGGGGAGTAGGTCTCGAGCTCGCTGTTGCGGGCACCTTCTTCGCGGGTCGCGATCAAGAAAGTCTCCGTGTCGGTCTCGTCGCCGGCGTAGTAGACGGTGACGACGGAACCGGGGAGGGCCACGCCCGACTCGGTCGGAGCGACGCCGACCTTGGCGGTGCCCAGCAGCTCCTGGAGCTGACGGATACGGGCTTCCTGCTGGCCCTGCTCCTCGCGGGCCGCGTGGTAGCCGCCGTTCTCCTTGAGGTCGCCTTCCTCGCGACGCTCGTTGATCTCGGCGGCGATGACAGGACGATTCGCGATGAGCTGGTCCAGCTCGGCCTTGAGTCGGTCGTACGACTCCTGCGTCAGCCAGGTCACCTGGGTCTCGGTCATCCTCGATCACTTCCTTCGGGTTGGAGCCCCCGGCTCCGTGGACAAGTCGTGCACATGCAACGACCGCGACAGCACGACCCCCGTCGTCCCCCCTGGTTGTCAGGCTGAACGGAAGTCGTACTGTCTGTTGATGCTCTTATGCAGCAATACACGGCCCCAAAGGGTGGAACCGTGTATCCGGCTATTTTAGCATCACTATCGTCGCTGCTCCGGAAAAGCGCAGGAAGCCGCTGGTCGCGGTAGATTTCTAGGGTGCGCGGAGGTAGTCGGGAGCCTCGGTGCTGCAGCCGTAGGTATCGCCCATTCCGGGGCGTTGTGACGTCTTGACCGTGGATGTCAGCACGACCGTCTGCGAATCGGACGCCGGGATGAGGACCTCGCGCCGTCCGGTCTCGCTGCCGTCCTTCGACCGCGCCCGGATGATGCAGACGGCATCCTCGGACGGATCGTCCCGCGTGACCTTGAGCTGGATGTCGATGGTGCTGTCGTCGATGATCTCGAAGGCGACCACCTCCGACTCGATCGGAGCCGAGTTGTTCTGGAACAGCACGAACGCCACGACGAGCCCGGCGAGCAGACCGGCGATGGTGAAACCCCAGCGCTTGCCGCGTGTCGACACGCGGGGCCCGGGGTACCGGGAGGAGGGGTACCGGTCGGTGGGCAGGGTGTTGCTCATCACTTTGCTTTCACAGCGGAACGATGGATCGGGCGTCGCCGCAGGGTCACGGCTGACGTCGGAATTATCAGGTGGAACTATAGAGGACGGATCCGTAGCGACCGCGACGCGGGCGCAGGGTCGGTTCCGGCGAAGCAGACGACGTGAGGTGGAGGAATACACGTGAGCGGACTACGGCTCATGGCCGTGCACGCCCATCCCGACGACGAGTCGAGCAAGGGCGCGGCCACGATGGCCCGGTACTCGGCCGAGGGACACGAGGTCCTGGTGGTCACGCTCACGGGCGGAGAGCGCGGCGACATCCTGAACCCCGCCATGGATGTGCCCGGCATTCGCGAACGCATGAGCGAGGTGCGTCAGGAGGAGATGGCCGAGGCAGCCCGCATCCTCGGGGTGCGGCACCAGTGGCTCGGCTTCGTCGACTCCGGACTGCCCGAGGGCGACCCCAAGCCTCCGCTGCCGGAGGGCTGCTTCGCTGCGATCCCGCTCGACGAACCGGTCCGCCGGCTCGTGCAGTCGGTGCGCGAGTTCCGCCCCCACGTCATGACCACCTACGACGAGAACGGTGGCTACCCGCATCCCGACCATATCCGGTGCCACGAGGTGTCGGTCGCGGCCTACGAAGCGGCCGCGGATCCGGATTTCCATCCCGAGCTGGGCGAGCCCTGGGCGGTGAGCAAGCTCTACTACTCGCACGGTTTCATCCGTAAGCGGCTCGAGCTGTTCCGCGAGGAGTACGAGCGTCGCGGGGAGCCGTTCCCGATGGAGCAGTGGCTCAACAAGTGGCGCACCGAGCAGGGCGACATCATGGGGCGCGTGACCACCCAGATCACCTGTGGCGACTACTTCCCGAAGCGCGACGACGCGCTGCGGGCCCACGCCACCCAGATCGACCCCAACGGATCCTTCTTCGCGGTGCCGTTGGACATCCAGCAGAAGGTGTGGCCGACCGAGGAGTTCGAGTTGGCCAAGACCCGCGTGAGCACAGTACTTCCCGAGACGGATCTGTTCGCGGGCATCGAGGACGGACAGGGCAAATGACGATAGGCACGCTCGCGGTCGATGTTCTGGCCGTCGAGATTCTGGCCCAGGAGCCGACCGGCCCCGAGTTCGGCAAGGCGTCTCCGCTCGGACTGGCCATCGTGGTGGTCCTGCTGGTCGCGACCGCTCTGCTGATCTGGAACATGAACAAGCGGCTGAAGAAGCTGCCCGAGAACTTCCAGCCGGAGCATCCCGAACCCGACCAGGCCGTGGACGACGGCACGCTGCCGGGTGCGATGCCCGGCGGAGCCGAGGAGAAGGCCGGCGGCACGAAGGCCACCGGTCCGGAACGTCCGGAACCCACCAAGGGAAGCTGACGACCGGCCGTCACCGGCGGTGCTCCTTCCGTAGCGTGGGGGCATGGCGAACCGACTGGCCGACGCCCTGAGCCCTTATCTGAGGCAGCACGCCGACAATCCGGTCCACTGGCAGGAATGGGGCGACGACGCGCTAGCGGAGGCGCGCGAGCGCGACGTGCCGATCCTGCTGTCGATCGGGTACGCGGCCTGCCACTGGTGTCACGTCATGGCACACGAGTCGTTCGAGGACGAGGCCACGGCCGCTGTCATGAACGAGAACTTCGTGTGCATCAAGGTCGACCGTGAGGAACGGCCGGACATCGACGCGGTCTACATGAACGCGACCGTCGCCATGGCCGGTCAGGGCGGATGGCCGATGACCTGCTTCCTCACCCCCGACGGCTCGCCTTTCTACTGCGGCACGTATTACCCGAACACGCCGCGCGGCGGCATGCCGTCCTTCGTCCAACTTCTCGAGGCCATCACCCAGACCTGGCACAACCGGCGCGATGAGGTCTCGCAGGCCGCCGACGCCGTGGCCACCGAACTCCGTCGCAGCAGCGGGGGACTGCCCGTCGGGGAGGCCGCTGTCGAGGCGGTCCTGCTCGACGCGGTGGCCGCTGCGATCGCCACCGACGAGGATCGCGAACACGGCGGCTTCGGGGGCGCACCCAAGTTCCCGCCGTCCAACCTGCTCGAGGGCCTGCTGCGCGGATACGAGCGCACGCGCTCCGCCGACGCGCTCGGTCTCGTCGAGCGCACGACCGACGCGATGGCGCGAGGTGGGATCTACGACCAGCTCGGTGGCGGTTTCGCCCGCTACAGCGTCGACGCCGCCTGGACGGTGCCGCACTTCGAGAAGATGCTCTACGACAACGCGCTGCTCCTACGGCTGTACGCGCACCTCGCGCGGGTGACCGGCGCGGAACTGCCGACGCGGGTCACCCGGGAGACCGCCGAATTCCTGCTGCGCGACCTGCTCACCACCGACGGCGGATTCGCCTCGGCGCTCGACGCCGACACGGACGGGGTCGAGGGCCTGACCTACGTGTGGACCCCCGATCAGCTCGTCGAGGTGCTCGGCGCGGACGACGGCCGGTGGGCCGCGGAGGCCTTCACCGTCACTCCCGGCGGCACCTTCGAACACGGCACCTCGGTGTTGCAGCTGCTCGACGAGCCCGACGATCCGGCCCGTCTCGCCGACGTGCGGGCACGCCTGTTCGCGGCCCGGCAGGATCGCGCGCAACCCGGACGCGACGACAAGGTCGTCACCGCGTGGAACGGCTTCGCGATCACTGCACTGGCAGAGGCCGGCATCGCACTGGGCGAACCCGCCTGGATCGACGCGGCGGCGAGGTGCGCGCGGTTCCTGCTCGACCGGCACCTCGTCGATGGACGACTGCGCCGCGCGTCGCTCGGAGGTGTCGTCGGATCTCCGGTGGGCGTGCTCGAGGACTACGGAGCACTCGTCACCGCGCTGCTCGCCGTCCATCAGGGGACCGGGGATCGGAGCTGGGTCGAGCGCGCGCGAGAACTCGCCGACGTCGCGCTCACGCAGTTCGCGGATCCGGAACGTCCCGGGAGCTGGTTCGACACCGCGCACGACGCCGAATCGCTGGTCGCCCGGCCGCGCGATCCGGTCGACGGGGCGACGCCGTCGGGGGCGTCGCTGATCGCCGAGGCGTTGCTCGGTCTGTCCGCGCTGGTGCACGACGACCCCCGCTACGCCGATGCCGCCGCGCTGTCGCTGTCGGCGGCCTCGATCCTGCTCGAGAAAGCGCCGCGTGCCGGAGGGCACTGGCTGACCGTGGCCGAGGCGTCGGTGCGCGGTCCGCTGCAGGTCGCCGTCGCGGGTGGCGGCGCACTCCTCGACCTCGCGCGCCGGCTCGCACCGGGGGGAGCGATCGTGGTGGGCGGCGAACCCGACTCGTCGCCGCTGCTCGATGGTCGGCCGCTCGTCGACGGAGCATCCGCGGCCTACGTGTGCCGGGGCTTCGTGTGCGATCGGCCGGTGACGACGGAGACGGATCTGCGCGAGGTGCTCGCCGCGCTCTGACTCGTCGGGGCCAGGCGGTGCCAGGGGCGGTGAATCGGTGCGCTCGGTCCTCTACTTCGAGGGTCTAGCTGCTCACGGCGGCTGCGACCGCGACGTTCGGCGACTCGATGCCGTTCTGATCGAACGCCTCGAGCACCGCGCGGGTGAGACTGCGGCGGATCGCCCACTGCTTGCCGGCGCGCACGCGCACGGTCAGCCGCAGCGTCACCGCACCCGCCGTCACGGAGTTGACCCCGAGCAGTTCGGGCTTCTCCAGGACGTCGGGTGCGATGTCCTCGCGTTCGACGCCGTCGAGTACGGCCCGCAGGGCGATCTGGCAGGCGCGGTCGACATTGGAGGTCGGTGCGATGGGTACGTCGATCACGGAGACCGCGTGGCCCTGGCTCATGTTGCCGACGCGCAGGATCTCGCCGTTGCGGCAGAACCACAGGGTGCCGTCGATGTCGCGGACGGTCGTCACGCGCAGGCCGACCGACTCGACGGTGCCCACCGCGTCGCCGAGGTCCACCACGTCGCCCACACCGTACTGGTCCTCGAGCAGCATGAACATGCCCGAGATGAAGTCCCGCACGAGGTTCTGCGCACCGAAACCAAGAGCAACGCCGGCGATACCGGCCGAGGCGATGAACGGCGCGACGTTGAAGCCGAGCGTGTCGAGCGTCTGCAGCACCACCCAGACGAGCACGACGACCGACACACCGGACTTGAATACCGAGCCGATCGTTTGGGCACGCTGGATCCGGCGTTCGCGCGCGTAGGGATCACCGATGGCGCGTTCGGCGCGTTCCTGCAGCGGTGCGAGGAACGATCGGCGGGGCTTGCCGGATTTCTCACGCGGCTTCGTCATGCGGTCGATCAGTCGGTGGAGGACGAAGCGGAGCACGATCGCGACGACGATGTAACTCACGATCGCGAGCGGCCGGTGGATCAGCCAGTCCCTGTTGGTCTCGGTCAGTTCGAAGGCGAGCAACGGAATAGACATCCCCCGCGAGTCTACAAACGGGTGCCGGATGCTTCAGGTGGTGTGAGAAGTTGCACGAAGCGGTCGGTGAGGTTTCAACCGAGAATCACGAGCCACACCGCTATCGCGTGACACAGTGCCGCGATGACCGTGGCCGCGTGAAAGAACTCGTGGTGCCCGAAGGTCGCGGGCCACGGATCGGGCCAGCGGGTCGCGTAGAGGATCGCTCCTCCGCTGTAGAACAGCCCTCCGAACAGCAGGAGCAGCATGGGAGCGAGACCGACTTCGGCGACCAACTGTCCGGCAACGGGCACGATGGCCCATCCGAGCAGCAGATACAGCGGCACACCGACCCAGCGCGGCGCCGTAGGCCACAGCATCTTCAGGGCCACGCCCGCCAGCGCGCCCGCCCACACGACGATCAGCAGCGGTCGCCCGGACTCCGGGGGCAGGGCGAGTGTCGCGAACGGGGTGTAGCTGCCGGCGATGAACACGAAGATCATCGAATGGTCGGCGCGCTTCATCCACACGCGGGACCGGGGCCCCCAGTTCAGGCGGTGGTAGAGCGCGCTGACGCCGAACACACCGCACACGGTGAGGCTGTAGATGGTCGCGGGGAGTACGGCGTCCGGGCGGTCGGCGAGGAAGGCGGCGGCCGAGACGAGGGCGACGCCGGCGATGACGGCCACACCGAAGGCCCAGGCGTGGATCCATCCGCGCATCCGCGGTTTGACGGGTAGTTCCTCGAGGCCGAATGCCGTCATGCGTGCGCTCCTCTCGGTACCGATCAGTAACCTACGCACCCGTAGGTTTGTTCCGTCGTCACGTTACAGCCCGTGAGGGCGCTCCGGGAGACTCTGTGGCCACCGACGCGACCGTCCGTACGCCTGGGCGTAATGTGACTCGCGTGGTGATGACGGGGTGAGCGTCCGCGGACTGCTGTACCGGCTCTACGAGCGCAGGCTGCTGAAGGAACTCGACGGAGCACGGCATCCGCGACACGTCGCGGTCATGTGCGACGGCAATCGGCGTTGGGCGCGCGAGAACGGCTTCACCGACGTCAGTCACGGCCACCGCGAAGGTGCCAAGAAGATCGCCGAGCTGCTGAGCTGGTGCGACGCAGCCGGTATCGAGACGGCGACGATCTACTTGCTGTCCACCGAGAACCTCCGGCGCGACCCGGAGGAGCTCGATGCTCTGCTCGAGATCATCTCCGACGTGGTGGAGGAGATCTCCGCGCCCGGCCAGAACTGGGGCGTGAAGATCGTCGGCACCACCGACCTGCTCCCGGCCGACCACGCCAAGCGGCTGCACGAGGCCGCGGCCGGCACCGCGGGCCGGACGGGCACGCACGTCAACGTCGCCGTCGGGTACGGCGGTCGCCAGGAGATCGTCGACGCGGTGCAGTCGCTCCTGCGGGTGCGCTACGCGCAGGGGTTGCGTGGCGAAGAGCTCGTCGAGTCCGTGACGGTCGACGGTGTCGACAGCCACCTCTACACGTCCGGTCAACCCGATCCGGACCTCGTGATCCGTACCTCCGGCGAGCAGCGACTGTCCGGATTCCTGCTCTGGCAGTCCGCCTACTCGGAGATCTGGTTCACCGAGGCGTACTGGCCCGAGTTCCGCCGGGTCGACTTCCTGCGCGCGCTGCGCGACTACGCCGCCCGGCACCGCCGGTTCGGCGCCTGACGGCACCCGCCGGTTCGGCGCCTGACGGCACCCGCCGGTTCGGCGCCTGACGGCACCCGCCGGTTCGGCGCCTGGAACAGGGCCGAGCGGCGGGGCGCGTCAGAGCTTGCGCAACCGGAGCCGGTTGATGGCGTGATCCGAGTCCTTGCGCAGGACCAGGGTCGCGCGGGGACGCGTCGGCAGGATGTTCTCCACCAGGTTCGGCAGGTTGATCGAGTGCCAGATCTCCTTCGCGGCACTCATCGCGTCCCGGTCCGACAGGTTCGCGTAGTGGTGGAAGTGCGCCTCGGGATCCGCGAAGGACGTCTTACGCAGCGCGAGAAAGCGTTCCACGTACCACTTCTCGATGTCCTCGATACGCGCGTCGACGTAGATCGAGAAGTCGAACAGGTCGGAGACCATCAACCGCGAACCGGTCTGCAGCACGTTCAGACCCTCGATGATGAGGATGTCCGGCTGCCGCACGATGTGGTACTGACCCGGGATGATGTCGTACGAGATGTGGGAGTAGATCGGCGCCGCAACCTCTTTCGCTCCCGACTTGACCTCGGTGACGAACCGCAGCAGTTTGCGCCGGTCGTAGCTCTCGGGAAAACCCTTGCGGTGCATGATGTTGCGCCGCACCAGTTCCTTGGTGGGGTAGAGGAACCCGTCGGTGGTCACGAGATCCACCCGCGGGTGATGGTCCCAGCGTGCCAGCAACGCCTGCAGCACACGGGCCGTGGTGGACTTGCCGACCGCCACCGAACCGGCCACACCGATCACGAACGGCACCTGCTGGTCGGGATGCTTCTCCCCGAGGAAGGTCGCGGTCGCGGCGAACAACCGCTGCTTCGCTGCGACCTGCAGGTGGATCAACCGGGCGAGGGGGAGATACACCTCCGCGACCTCCGCGAGGTCGATCTGCTCGCCCAGGCCCCGAAGCCCGATGAGTTCGTCCTCGGTGAGGACGAGGGGAGTCGACTTCCGCAGCGTCCGCCACTGCTTGCGGTCGAACTCGACATACGGGCTCGGTTCGTTCAGACGAGCCATCGGCACGGCTTCCCGGTGGCGCGGCGGATGCGGCGTTGCATGTCCATGTAACGGATTGTGCTCGCTGACACAGGCGGATGCCTCCCCGGGGTCCCCACCCCGGCGGGTTGTCCCGTGTCGGGTCGCCGACGAGCGACTACGCTCGGCCGGTATGGGAGCCGACGACTTCGTGAACGAATATCTGCTGCTGGGCCTGGCTTTCGACCGGCTCGAGGACGGGTACGTCGACGCCTACACCGGCGATCCCGCGCTGCGGCGGAAGGTCGAGAACGCCCCGACCCCCGATCCCCGTGATCTATCACACACCGCGCGACGCCTGCGGGACGAACTTCCCGGTGCGGCACTGTCCGACGAGCGCACCCGTTTCCTCGACGTGCATCTGCGCGCCCTCGACTGCTCGGCCCGCAAGTTCGCGGGGGAGGAGATCGGTTTCGTCGACGAGGTCGAGGCATACTTCGACGTCCGCATCGCGCCCGGCGACGAGGACACCTACCGCGACGCGCACCGTCGCCTCGATGCGTTGCTGCCCGGCACCGGATCGCTCACCGAACGGATGCAGGCCCACCGTAAGTCCGATGTGATCCCCGCCGATCGTCTCGCCGAATGCGTCGACGCGTTCTCGAGCGCTCTACGGGAGAAGGTGCGGGCGGTCTACCCATTGCCCGACACCGAGCGTGTCGAGTACGAGATCGTCGGCGACAAGCCGTGGTCGGGCTTCAACTACTACCTCGGCGACTACCGTTCGCGGGTCGCGATCAACTCCGATCTCGAACAGACGATGGCGCACCTGCCGCGGCTGATCGCGCACGAGGCGTATCCCGGGCACCACACGGAGCACTGCCGCAAGGAGGCCGGTCTCGTCGCCGGCGGTCAGGCCGAGCAGACGTTGTTCCTCGTCAACACCCCGCAGTGCCTCATGGCGGAAGGGCTCGCCGATCTTGCGCTCGAAGCGATCGTCGGCCCGGGCTGGGGGGAGTGGGCGCAGGACATCTACGCCGATCTCGGGCTCCGGTTCGACGGCGAACTGGCCGAGCAACTGTCCGAGGCGTCCGAGCAGTTGCTCTCGGTGCGGCAGGACGCCGCGCTGCTGCTCCACGACCGCGGGCGCAGCCACGACGAGGTCGTGGAATTCCTGCAGCGCTGGTCGCTGTCGAGCCCCGAACGTGCCCGGCAGTCGCTGCGGTTCCTGTCGTCGCCGTTGTGGCGCGCCTATATCAGCACCTATGTGGAGGGCTACCGGCTCCTCGGCAGCTGGCTCGGGCAGGTTCCGGCCGGAGCCGAGCGCGCCGACCGTTTCCGGCGCCTGCTCGACGAACCCCTGGTGCCCAGCAGCCTGCGGTGAACCGCAGGTCGCTCGGGGACCGGCTTCCGGAGCGGTGGACGGCCTTCGTAGACTGGAGGACGTATCCCTGACGTCCTCTGCTTGGAGAAACCTCGATGACCGCTGCGCCCGGCGCCGACGTGAACACTGCCGCACTGAACGACCTCGATCCCGAGGTCGCCGAGGCCATGGCCGGCGAGCTGTCGCGTCAGCGCGACACGCTCGAGATGATCGCGTCGGAGAACTTCGTGCCGCGCGCCGTCCTCCAGGCCCAGGGCAGCGTCCTGACCAACAAGTACGCCGAGGGTTACCCCGGTCGTCGTTACTACGGCGGCTGCGAGAACGTCGACGTCGTCGAGGACCTCGCCCGTAACCGCGCCAAGGAGCTCTTCGGCGCCGATTTCGCGAACGTGCAGCCGCACTCGGGTGCGCAGGCGAACGCGGCGGTGCTCATGGCGCTGATGACCCCCGGCGAGAAGCTGCTCGGTCTCGACCTCGCGCACGGCGGCCACCTCACGCACGGCATGAAGCTCAACTTCTCCGGCAAGCTGTACGACGTCGCGTCCTACGGAGTCAGCAAGGACGACCACCGCATCGACATGGACGAGGTCCGCGACATCGCGCTGCGCGAGAAGCCGAAGGTCATCGTCGCCGGCTGGTCCGCCTACCCGCGCCACGAGGACTTCGCCGCCTTCCGCTCCATCGCCGACGAGGTCGGTGCCTACCTGTGGGTCGACATGGCGCACTTCGCCGGTCTGGTCGCCGCAGGCCTGCACCCGTCGCCGGTGCCCTACGCCGACGTCGTCTCCACCACCGTGCACAAGACCCTCGGTGGCCCGCGTTCCGGCCTGATCCTCGCCAAGCAGGAGTGGGCGAAGAAGATCAACTCGGCCGTCTTCCCCGGCCAGCAGGGCGGACCGCTCATGCACGCGATCGCGGCGAAGGCCGTCGCGCTGAAGATCGCCGCGAGCGACGAGTTCAAGGACCGCCAGCGGCGCACCCTCTCCGGTGCCCGGATCATCGCCGACCGCCTGTCGCAGTCCGACGTCGCCGACAAGGGCATCTCGGTGCTCACCGGTGGCACCGACGTGCACCTGGTCCTGGTCGACCTGCGCAACTCGCAGCTCGACGGCCAGCAGGGTGAGGACGCCCTCCACGAGGTCGGCATCACCGTCAACCGCAACGCCGTGCCGTTCGATCCGCGTCCCCCGATGGTCACCTCGGGCCTGCGCATCGGCACCCCGGCGCTCGCGACCCGCGGTTTCGGCGACGAGCAGTTCACCGAGGTCGCCGAGATCATCGCGCAGACGCTCGTCGGTGGCGCCGACGCCGAGTCGCTGCGGACCCGCGTGAGCGCCCTGGCACAGTCCGTGCCGCTGTACGAGGGCCTCGAGGACTGGCGTCTGATCTGACGGCTTCCTGCTGTCGCCGACCGGCCCGCACACCGCCCGCGGCGGCCGGGGCCCGCGCGACGCCCGAAGTGAGGATGTCGGTGAGGCTT